>JBCBGR010000110.1:0-8128 GCA_038526555.1 Pseudomonadota bacterium | reverse complement strand
CGCGAAAACAAAAGGCGTTCCATTATCGATTGAAAGTCCCGTCGCTGGATCGATAGATGTATCAAAGCCTTCCGTGTCTGAGCCTCTTGTCGTCAGGTTGGCTGGGTTACGGCGATCATTGAAATCATCGCAGTCATCATCCCCACGATCGCGCGTTTCCGGATTATTGGAGAACCCCGTGAAGGTCCCGCCATTCGTCTGATCTATATATTGCGCCAGACCATTGGTGATCAGACAAGCTGGGCGCGAGTTGCTGGTTGGACCTGTCTGGCGGCTTTCGGCCTCAGGCTGCGAAATATCACTTCGCTGAACGCCAATCGTAATACCCAGATCACCACCGCCGACTTCGAATTGATCGGTATAGCTGCCCGTGAAACGATAGCCGAGGTCGCCCGCGAGCGTATCTTCCTGATCCAGTTGATCCGGATTGACGTTGCCTTTTAACTCGAACTGGAGCCGTTGTTTTCCGAAATCGAGGGGCTTGAGTGTTTCGAGCTGGATCTGACCCGCAACACCGCCTTCAATTTGGCTCGCATCCTGCGTTTTGAAGACCGCCAGCTTGTTGACCAGCTCAGAGGGGAATTGGGAGAAGTTAACAGAACGATCACCGGATCCGTTGGTTGCGGCACGACCATTCACGACCGTGGACGACAGGTAAGGCCCCAAACCCCGGATGGACACTTCCGTGGCACCGCCATTTTCCCGGTGAGAGGCGACACCGGTAATATTCTCCAGCGCTTCACCAATAGACAGAGCTGGAATGTCACCAATTTCGTCAGCCGAGAGACCATCAACAATCTGTGTGCTGCTACGCTTCAGTGCGATCGCATCCTGAATGACCTGCCGGGAGCCCGTCGTGATGACTTCGTCTTCGACATTGGAGTCCTGCGCCAATGTGGTCTGAGCCGAGGCCAGAACCAGCGCAGATGCGCCCAAGCCCAAGGATAGTCTTTTGGATAGGCGCACAGGCGCAATGCTAAGGAAAAGCATGATGAGTCCCCTATTGTATTTTTTTCTACAATGAGGTGGCACAACCTAAGTTGTCAATAGGTTTTATATACCAATTTACTTTTTTTGGTAATACCAGTTATTGCCGGTAGAGGCCTTAGCCCTAGCTAGCTGTCCGAAGATAGCGTGACCGGCTCTCGGACGCCTTACGCTTCACTGCCTTGTAAGCCTCTTCTTCAGATTCCTTCAGAAGCTCTTCAATGGTTCGCGTGAAATGCGCCCGCATGGCAATTCGAGCGCCTTCAGGATCGCGCGCCCGAAGCGCATCCAGAATGTCCCGATGCTCCTTCTCGCGCGTCTCCGCACCCTTATCACAAACATTTCTGTAGACCGTTTGGAGCTTTGCCGCTTCATCCCGCATCCGCCACATGCTCTCAATCGTGTAGATAATGGCGGAATTGTTGGTCGCCTGTGCGATTGTCAGGTGGAAGAGACGGTCCGCTTCTTCATGCGACATACCCGTAGGCGAGTTTTTATTCCCCATGGCGCGGATAAATATCTCTAACTGGTCAAGATTTTCATCGGTGATCATGGGAGCAGCCAGGGCGGCGACTTCGGCCTCAAACAGCGCCCGCGCTTCAGTAAGCTCGAACGGCCCGGCCTTCGGCAATCCACGACCCAGCAAACCTGATCCATCTTGAACATACGCACCGGAACCGGGGCGAATTTCAATGCGACCCTGTGCTTGAAGGGCAATCGCTGCTTCGCGCACAGACACACGACTCACGCCAAATTTCTCCGCGAGTTCGCGTTCAGCCGGTAAACGACTTCCTGGCGGGAACGCGCCAGAATCGATCAATTCAATAATGTCGTTCGCAACACGGTGATAAATCCGATTGTCAGCCATGAACACACTCCACTTTGGCATGACCAATCACTGAAGACCGTAAATTTGTCCAGACCAAAACAGGGAATTTATCCTCAGGCAAACATGTATCCAAATATGATGCCCCTAAGCCCGGGAAACGATGGGCTGAGGGGCGAACACTGACCGAGACGTCCTTCTCAGTCCTTAAAAATTATAGCTGGCCCCGAAGACTACCCGACGGTCTGTCACACCCTGGTAGCATTTCAATCCACCATCGCTGAGACAGAAGACATCGGATGAGGATTCCGTAAGATTCACAGCGTCGACTTGAAGGGTCAGACGCTCGTTCACGTCATAAGACAGGCTACCATTGAGCTGACCGCGGGCCTCCTGGATCCCCCTGAACCCAAACGGAGTGAAAACACTCCCCGTTCCCGGCAAGTCATTCGTCGCAAATGAATCCCGCCATGTATAACGCAGACGGGCCGAGAGGCCATACTTCTCGTAAAATGCCGTCAAATTGTACGCATTATTGGACAGGTTCAACAGCGTCGCTGCTTCACGCGTTGCATTTGGAAAACCCTGAGCGGCGAAGATCACATTGTTTCGGTTACCCGACACGGGCACAAAGCCAGTATTATTGTCTTCGGTCTGATACGTGTAGTTCGCGAGAATACCGAAACCAGACGCCCAACCGAAGCTGCCGAGCCTGTCTTCCCAATCCGCGAAATTATACTGAAGGGCCACTTCAATACCTTCTTGAGTCGTCGAATTATCCGAGTTGAAGGTCGACTGGTTGCCGACACAAACCCCTAAGCCCGTCACAGCTTCGTCGCCAAAAATACCCGGAGAAGTTCCCGGCGAGAAAATACCACCATTTTCACAGGGATCTGTGACATCGCGCAGACCGCCCGTCTCATCCGGCGCGTCTACAATCGCCCCAAAGAGACCATCGCGCTCTTTCCGGAACACGCCAACACTCAGGACGGCTTCGGGCGCAAAATACCAGTCAATCGAGGCATCAATGCTCTGAACTTCCTCAGGCACCAGGAACGGGTTCCCGCCCACAGAGTTGCTGTTCACGCCCCCAGCATCTGGGAAGGTTCGAGCGGCCGTAATCGCCGTGAAATCAGGGCGTCGAATATCCTCGTTGAAAGAGCCACGGAAGACTACATCTTCTGACACGTCGAAAGCGAGGTTGATACGCGGCAAGTAGTGATCATAACCGCTTTCGACAGTCACGAGTGTCGCTACACCATTCGTGAACTGGTTCGCAGTCGATTCAATATCCGTATCGATGTAGCGCAGCCCGGCATTGCCTCTTAGTCGACCAAAGTCGAAATTCAGCTGACCATAAATCGCGGTTGTATCCTCTTTAATATCAAAGAAGGCGCTATCGCTTGAAATCAGCTCTGTTCCGAAAATCGGGCTCAAGCCCTGAGCCACAGCGGCGGCGTTAATTGCAGCAACGGCGGCATCCGCATCACGCGTCAGGTCCGGATCCACTTGCAAGACGCCGTCCACGGCCAGAGCGTTTCCAGTCCCAGACGCGAAGTTATCTGGAATCTCACTGATAAGCTGGGCAATCCCGCCAGCGTTCAGACTGCTATTCAGGCGGCTACTTCCCGTCCGTGTCGCATCCCGATCGTCCCTGAGACTTGTTCGCGACCCAATCCGCATGCCAACGTCAACAGACTGAATGTAATCAGATAATACGGTGTTGGAAAAATCATAACTTCCATCGAGGCGGAAAGCTTCGTCTACATTCTCACGAATGTCCGCACTGTAGGTCGGGTTACCATCAACCACATAATTACTCGGGTCCAGCAACTGCGCCTCAGTCGGCGCAAACGGATCATTGAAGTTGATATCAAAGCCGAACCCATTGGTGAGGTCGAAGATGATCGGCGTCCCGTTCTCATCTCGGAAATCCGTTCCACTCGGCGCAATAAAGGAGTTCGGGTTAATGAAGTTAAGGTTCACGAAGAGGTTCGGATTGACTGTGTCTGAACTCGACCGTGCATATTCAGCCGACAGCGTGAGCGCGTCCGTTGCCTCCCAATCGCCGCCAAACCGGAGCGTTGTGGTCTCTGTCAAACGCGAAGCTGCATCAGACCCAACCCGCAGGAATGGAGCGCCTCGGCCATCATTGACCTGCGCGTCGGCTTGGAGCGGTGTGAAACTGCCCTGAGTAACAATCGAAATCGTTCCAAAATCTTGGGAGCCATTAGTACCTGGAGCGGACCCGATATTCACCGTGTCAAAAGCGGTAAAGTTCGCATTTGCGCCTGTAATAACCGCCCGATCACCAGACCCGTTCAATCGGCTCACATTCGATGCCTGAACCCTGGATCCTGACAGCAGACGCTCCTGATCATTATAGACAAGATCAGCGAAGAGTTTCAGATTTTCAGTGGGCTTGAACTCGAACGACCCGGCGAGGTTAATCGTTTCGAACTCCTGTGTTCGCTGAACCTGGTTTAAGAACTGGACACCGAGAAAACGATCCACTCCGGCAGGACAGTGCGTAGGAGGCGTCCCGCCTGTACAATCGACTAAATTGTCACGATCAAGACGAGGGCGGAAGGCCGTGTTCTCAGCTTCCGTGTAGCTCCCACTCAAGACGAAGCCGAACTCCTGGCCGTTGCTTCCCTCCCATTTGTTACCAACAGCGGCAGACAGTCGTGGGGCAATACCGGACGTCAGGCTACTATCCTCACCCTGGATACGTGCAGAGGCCAAGAAATCATTCAGATCAAGCGGGCGGATCGTTCTCAGGTTGATCGTGCCGCCAACAGCGCCTTCAATATGATTGGCCTCAGGCGCTTTGACGACCTCAAGACCAGCGATAATCGCCGGATTGACATCTGTGAAGTTAATGCCACCCCGGCCATTTCCAGAGCCAACCGTCGTTACACCGTTAAACTGGATAAGATTCTGGTCGGACCCCCGGATCTGAACGCCCGTGCCGACGCCTTCCGCGCGCGTGATTTGAATGCCGGTGATGTTCTCAAGAACTTCCGCTAGGTTTTGGTCGGGCAACTTACCAATATCTTCGGCAAGGATAACCTCAACCAGACTGGCGGCTTCGCGTTTTTCGATGAGCGCATTTTCCAGTGACTGACGAATGCCGGTCGCGATGATCTCATCTTCTGCTGCATTGTCCTGAGCCGAAGCTGCCTGCGCGAGCGATAAAGCCAGAATAGAAGCGCCAGACACACAGGTCAGTGCATGACGGAAAGACGGAGCTCGGCCGTGAAGTTGCAACATTGGATTATCCCCTAATTGTGTTTTTTTGACTTCATGCGACTCCACAAATAGGTTTGTCAACCTTTCTTTTATACCAATACTTATAATTTGGTATTACCAATTTAAGTCGCCTCAATCAAGTACGCTGATCAAACGCCCCAATGATCAGAGGCTAAAACTCGCTATGTGGAAGGGTTATCGCTTCTAAAAATGGAGGCACAAGCGAACAACGATCCCAACTCAAGCAGTACTTCCGCCCATGCAATAGGTTATATGTATTCAAGGAGTTCAGAGTCCGTCTTTGGGCGTTTTACGCCTCTAACTGCACTAGGTTAAAGTGGCTCTCAAACGGAACGCTTACCCTAAAATGTGGGTATAAAAGTGAGTACAATGTTTCGGAAAAATCTATGGTCTTATTCTTCAGGGTATTGATTATGTTGTTATTTTTCGCTACAAAATTTGTAGAGAGAAGAGAAAGCGTCAACTTCTCGGCTGCACCATCTTCATAACATATTGAAAATATTGATTCCCCGAGCTTGAGAAACTCGCAGCTTATTGAAAATAACTATAAGACACTGTATTCATTTAGGTTTCTTATTCAATCAACGCTTAACCACTGGCCCAATAGAGACTCTCTTCTAAGGCTGAAGAAAAATCATACAATTATCTGAAACACCGCCAGCGGCTCAGAACGCCCAAAACGGCCGCTTACAAAGCGTCTCAGAGGAGCACGGTTTCAAGATGAGAAGTGTTTGTGACCCATACGTTTAAGCCTGGTGAAATTGGCTCTTTCCGATGCGACAATTAATGACTCCCATGGCCCTGTAATGGCGGCTGTTACACCCGATTTCTGAACATTGACGAATAATGTCTGTCCATCGGGGGAGAAGCAGGCGCCTGCAAGCTCTGAACTTGGGCTGCATGCGATATCGTAGACAGTCCCGTTTGGCGCAACACCGCGCAGATAATCATCGTCTGACCCGTCTTCGCAAACGATCAGATGCCCCCAAGGCGAGGCGACAAGATTGTCGCACATATCCATTTCTGTCCGGGACGGGCTTTCATAATGGAGTGTCAACTGACCGGGGACGTTAGTCTCTTGCGGTGTCCCCTCATAAGGACTGGGCGTGTAACGCCAAATTTGGCCGGCCTTGGCCGCGCCCCCATTCGTACAAGCGAAATAGGCCGCAGAGCCTGATGGATCCATCGCCCAAGCAATGCCCTCGCCGCGGGCGAAGCGCGCCGCACCCAGCGCATAACCGCGCTCTTGAAGGCGCGTTTCGAACGCTTCGACATCATCAAGATCGACCCAACGAGTGAGGACGGTTTGACCCACAGAAAACCGGGATCCTGATTCGCTCCAGTTACGCGTATCCGCCGAGGGCATATCGACGATGGCGAGCGCTTGTAGGCGTCCGCCGCGATGCAGCTCACCGTATGCATCGGGTATGAATCGATAGAGCAGACCCGTGCCTGAATCCTCAGTTTGGTAAACAATGCCTGTGCGCGGATCGATAGCCGCGCCTTCCCGCTTAAAGCGTCCCATGGCTTTGAGGGGTCTTGCAGGAACAAGGCTTCTCGCGGTGGCAGGCACTTCGAAGGCGTAGCCATGATATTGGCTGGCCAGGCGATTGGGGGCCGTCTCGGTTTCCTCGCAGGTAATCCACGATCCCCAAGGCGTTACACCGCCTGAGCAATTGCGTTCTGTTCCGACCATAGAGAGGAATGATTGCTCGAGCTCACGGGTCCGGGTGTTGTAAATCAGTGTCGTTGTTCCGCCCGCGACGGGATCGCCGTTTGGCGCGACGTCAAAGACTGCATTGCGGTCCAGTCCATTAGGTAAGCCTTTGCCCGCACCAAAGGGGCCGTTAGCTGTCTCATCAAGATCCAGCTCATGGTTACGAACAAGCACGCAACGATCTGGATCCCCGTCAATCGCGAAAGCGCCCATGCCGTCGTGTGCGCCGGGTACCCGAAACCCATCGGACATGATCTGGCCGATTTCGGATAATCGTTGGTATTTGAAACCCGGCGGGAGATCGAGGAGACCCTCGGGGTCCGCAATCATACGCGGGCCGCTTCGCGTCATTTGTGTCGCCCTGGTCGCGCAAGCGGAAAGCGCGGAATAGGCGGGGGCTGCGGCGGCCATGGCCATTGCGTTTCGGATAAATTGGCGGCGGGTCGAGGTCATGTTGAACCTTTCGATTACAGACCTGTAGACCTAGGATGACTTCATGACAGGCCTATGAAGACACCGGTCATTCGAACGTCTTGATGATATCCCGCCAATCAACCACTTTAAAATTTTGCTTTTTGCGCGGCTCTGATGGTGAGGTCTCGTCCATATCATCTTGTGCGATGAAGAAGCCTTCAGGGAATTTTTCGGTCGGTATTGACGTGACGGCAATACCGTCTGTCGAAGTGACGCCGTCCACGCTCCCATCGACAATCCGGAAACGTCCCGCATAGTCCAAATCGGGGAGGGTGAAGGCAACATAGCTATTATTGCCTTGGGAGGAGACGATCACATAGCCACCGTCCGAGCCCTCTTCATAGACGGTGACGCCTTCCAGATCGGCCAACATCCCAAAGTCACCGGCCTTGGCAATGACGCGCGATGTGTCGTCACCCTCCGGCTTTGCGGAGTAACGCAGGAGATCGCCTTCTTCTTTAGCCAGATAAAGATGTTCTGTGCGGTCATCAAAGGCGCAGCCTTCCGTCTGGATCAAGGTCGAGAACTCCCGCACATTTTTGACGATTAGTTCAGAGCCGTCAGCGGCAATATCGAACTGCTCATAGCGACCAGACTTGGTCGTCACACCAGCATTGAATGAGCCGTCCTTATTTTGACCCAAACAGATGCCATAGGGGGAAAGTGTTCCCGTTTGAAAGCTCGATCCACTCGGTCGGGATCACGTCCTGCTGGTCATGAGCAATGACGAGGTCAATACGATTGAAATCATGCTCTATGATCCGGCGGGAGACAGCTTCTCCCGACCGAGTGGATCGAGCTTTCAAACGGGAACACTTTCCCCCTATGGCATCTGTTTGGGTCAAAATAAG
>JBCBGR010000109.1:0-8136 GCA_038526555.1 Pseudomonadota bacterium | reverse complement strand
CATCATGTCCTTCGCTAAATTCTTCATTGATCGACCCATCCTCGCCGGCGTTATCTGGACGATCGATGAAGAATTTAGCGAAGGACATGATGTGCCCCTTTCAAAGGTATGAGGGGAAAACTTAACGGTTAGCGAATTGTACGGGCTGCGGCTCAGACGGGCTGAGGCGCGCACCGGAGCTGACGAATTGTGTGCCAGAGACGATGATGGACTCAGATCCTTCTAGGCCAGAGCGTACAATCCGCAGACCTTCATGGATGGGTCCGAGGGTCACGTTTTGACGCTCAGCGGTTCCGTTGACATCGAGCCAGACAAACTTTTCGCCCTGATCTGTTTGAACGGACGCATCCGGGATCAGAACGGCATTATATTCGCCCGATCCGATCAGCTGCAGTCGACCAAACATGCCAGGCGCGAAGGTCCCGTCTGGATTATCGAATGTGGCCCGACCACGCATTGTCCCTGTGGATGGGTCGATGCGGTTGTCGACGAAGCTCATCCGACCTTCATGAGGAAAGCCATTTTCATCCACGAGTTGAAGACGAACGGGATTGGCGGCATCGCGTGAGCTCGCCCGCTCTCCTGACGCGTTCAGGCGTGTATATTTGATATAGTCGGCTTCTGAGGCGGTGAACTCAAACTGGATCGGGTCCATAGAGACAACGGATGTCAGTTCTGTGCCGCCCTGAGGGCCACCTGTCACCAAATTACCGACGGAGACAAAATCATCCGAAACACGACCCGTAATGGGTGAGCGGACATAGGTATAACCCACATTCAGGCGCGCTTGTTCCACACGGGCTTGCGCTGCTGCGAGTGTTGCCTCTACTTCTGCCAGGTTGGCAACGCGGCGATCGGCTTCCTCAGCGGAGAGAGCTTGTCGCGCGCGCAATCGTTCGCCGCGTTCGGCTTCGGATTTGGCGTTCTCAAGAACGGCTTCCAATCGGGTGACTTCTGCGCGGGCCGCAGCAAGTTCGGCACGGAACGGACGCGAGTCGATGCGGAAGAGCGTATCGCCTTCTTCAACCATCTGCCCATCTTCAAAAGCGACCTCTGTCAGATAGCCGGAGACACGGGCACGGACTGTCACGTCATGCTCAGCCACAAAACGACCCGTGAATGTGTCCCACTCCGTAATGGGTGCGACCAAAGGGGAGGCGGTTGTCACATTGACGGATTGAACAGCGGCTGGAGCCTCTACCGCGACTGTGGCTTTGGTTGGGGACATGCCTTCAATTGAGAAGACTGCGATGGCGGCGGCCAGAGCAATCGTGCCAGCGCCTAAGCCCGCAATCCAGCGCGTATTATGGCGCTGTGGGGCGGTATCAGGCTTTACGATCTGTGATGTGGGCGTCTTGTTTTGAGCTGGTTCGAATGTCTCTGTTTCATCTGTTTCGACATCTGTGAATGCTTCGAGAGTCATGGTGATCTCCTTATGAATTTTGGGAACTGGCAGGCTGTTGATGAGCAAACAGTCCGGCAGTGATGAGGTTGGGGTCGGCAAAGTCAGAGGCCGCCTCAAGAGCAAGACCGAAACGACGGCGCATGGGCAGCGAGGCAAGATCGCGCCGCATGGTTTCAGGGTCCGGCTAGGTCAGGTCTGCAACAGCGTCAGACGGCGTTGCGAGGTTTCCTGTGATCAGGTCGAGTGTGGCCGTTAGAGCACAGCGCGAGCGCAGATAAAGGGAAGCTTTTGCTGAGCCCAGTGGAAGGAAGCGCTGAAACCCTTCGAACCATTCTTTGGCGCGCATTTCAAAGGACGCACAGTCCAGATTGGCTTTACGCGGGGGCTGGATTTGAAGGGAATATGTTGGGGATGTCTGAGACATGTTTGAGCTCAATGTCTGTCGATTAAAAGAGGGCGAGGTTGAGGAAGAAGATCGCGCAGGAGGCGGTGAGGCCAATTGTGATCACGTGACCCAACGTATGAGATTGTTTTTCCATGATGAGCGCGCTTCGCAATCAAGCCGCGGCGCCGTCGAAGTGCGGGAGGTTGCTGGCGGCGTAAAAGTCTGCATCGGCGCCAAACGCGAAATCAGCGAGATGCCAATCCTCACCGCGAGAGGACAGCCGAATGAAGAGCCAGGACGGTCCCTCAGTGGTCGCGACATTGACGATCAAGATCACGCATCCGCCAGACCGAGACTGTACGCCCATAATGTCCTGGACTGCGCTCTCACCTGTAGTGGGTTCGAGTGTGTCCGCAAAAAGCGCATCAACGACCCGTGCATAAGTTGGCAGTTCTTCCAGCGGGACGCTCTTCGCTGCTGGGATTGTAAACCGTGCAGCGACACTCTCTTCAAAGGACGTCTTGCCAGCATCCAAACGAGAGCCTGCATCTGAACCCAGCCACCAAGGCCAGATAGGCAGTAGATCAGCTGTTGGGCGGTCAAGGACGGAAGCGTTAAACATTTCGGGTCTCCATTTCTGTTGAATCGGAGATAGTCCAACCGAACTCGATAGATTAGAAGCGCAAATGTTTTTTGATTAGAAACTTATTGTTTTGAATAGAGCATTTGCATAATGACAGGGTATGTCCCGTCATGCGTCACCAACTCTTCTTGCCTTTGTGACAACCGCTGAAACCGGGAGCTTTGCGGCCGCAGGCCGCATGCTCGGCTTGTCAGCGGCAGCTGTCGGCCAAAATGTCCGGCGTCTTGAGGACAGTTACGGCGTGACGCTCTTTACAAGAACGACCCGCAAAATGAGCCTGACGCCGGAGGGTCTCCTCTTATTGGAGCGGGCGCGGGGGCCTTTGCGCGAACTGGACGAGCTTGATCACATCCTGGCGGAAAGCGAAGGGCAGGCGAGCGGAACCTTGCGCCTGACAGCGCCGCGCTTTTTCGCAGAGGAACACTTGCTCCCCATGGTGACCGAGTTCTGCCGTCTACATCCACGGGTCAATATTGATATCGATTCTTCCGACGCAGTGCGTGATTTTGTCGATGATCCGGTCGATGTGGCGTTTCGTATCGGCACCCCAGAAGACTCGTCCATGATTGCGCGGCATCTTTCTGATTTGTCTCTACTGACAGTGGCCAGTCCGGATTGGGTCGCAGCGAACGGGACCCTCGATCATCCTGATCAAGTGATGGACTATGATTGTATACGCTACCGCTTTCCGTCATCAGGCCGGATGTGGATGTGGCGTTATCAAGTGGATGGTGACGTGAAGTTCTATGATCCGCCGAGCCGATTGACGCTGAACGATCCCGAGCTTCTTATGAAAGCCTGCATCTCTGGATTAGGACTGTTGCAAATGGATGCCATGTTTGCTGCTGACCATTTGGCAGCGGGTCGGCTGGTGACATTGCTCGAAGGATTTGGCGCTGCCAACTTTGAACTCTATCTGGCTTATCCGCAGCGACGGAACTTGCCCTTTCGCACGCGTGCATTTGTGGACTTTGTGATGCGCACCTTCAAACGGGATCGGTTCAAGCTTGCAAACTAGCGAGACGTTCTGAACAGTCCGCATAAGTTTGAGTCAATTTGGAAACGAAATGATGGAGACACATTTGAAGCGTGATCATGTCATCTATCCAGACGGCGAAGCTGTTGCCCGGGCCTTTTTTGAACATTGGAATGCGGGGGATGCGGACACGATTGGTGAGCTTTTTGTCGATGATGCGGACTTTGTGAATGTCGTCGGCTTCTGGTGGCGAAAGCGCAGTCAGATCCGCAAAGCCCATGAGTATGGGTTTCGGAAAATCTTCAGCAACTCCGTGATCGAGATCACTGAATTTAAGGTTCGAGCGCTAACAGACGATATTCACGTCGTGCATACCGTCTCGACTTTAGACGGTCAGACACCGATTGATGGTGAACCGACGCAAACCCGTATCGCTGTCATATCAATGGTCGCGGTCAGACAATCCGAAGGCGGGTTTCGCATTGTCAGTTGTCAGAACACAGACCGCGTTGAGGGTGTCGATACCCATGTCCGGACAGCGCAATCGTTTAAACCCGCCAGTTACAGCGCTTCAGCCCTATAGTTTGGGAAGAGGGTCTTTACACATTGTTCTGACCAGCCTTTGGGATCAGAAAAGGGTTTGTCAGTGAGAGCAAGACGCGCTCTCACATATCGGAGTCCTTCCCACATACTAATCATATGATCCGCAAGATCTTCAGCCGTCTCTTCGCGTTGAATGAAGCCTTGCTTCTGACCATGTGAAATCAGCGCCTTTATATCACGATGACCGCGCCCGTAAGCATTGTCATAAAAGGCGCTGGCCAAGGCATGGCTGGACCGCGCTTCCTCATGCATCATGCGGTCGAGCTGTAAGCAAAAAGGCTGATTCAGAAGGGTCAATAGCCGTGTTCCAAAGCCGATAAGCGTCTCCCAGAACTCAGCCTCTGTTTTCGGGTGATGGTCGATGTAAAGATCGAATAGATCGCCTTCATCATAGACAACCGCCGCCAGCACGCCGGTCATGTCGCCAAAATATTTATAGAGAGATGTCTTTGAAACGCGCGCAGATTTGCACAGTTGATCGCCCGAGACAGCTGAAAACCCTTCGCTCATAAAGAGCTCACGCGCGGCATCGATAATCCGACGCTGCGTATCATTGAGGGGCGGTGGGGTCTGATTATCCTCAGCCATATCCACCCTATCCCCTGTCTGAGACAAAAATTCCATCATCTCTTGCGCTTTATCCAATCCAATATAGATACGGCTCCGTACCATCAGTACGATAAGGTATCGTACTCTAAGGATATAGGCATATGGCACTTCAGGACAAGAGGGGGCGTGACGCGCTTGGGCGCGCAACAGCAGAGTTCAGCATTCGGTGGCGGTGGTTACTGATCCCCTTCACGATACTTTCGATCCTCGCGATCTCGTACGGAGCATCTTCATTGAAATTCGCAGGGGATTACCGAGTCTTCTTTGGTGCGGATAATCCAGATTTTGTGGCAAACGAAAAAGCCCAAGGGACTTTCGGAAAGCCCGATAATGTCGCCTTTGTTCTCCTGCCGAATGATAAGAACATCTACACAGATGACACTTTGCGCACCGTCCATGCGCTGACGGAAAAGTCTTGGACGCTGCCTTACGTATCGCGCGTCGATAGTCTGACAAACTTCCAGAATACGATTGGCGAAGAGAATGACCTTATCGTTGAAGACCTTCTCTGGAATCCAACCGAGCTTAATCCCGAACGCATTGCTTACATTCAAGACGTTGCGACGAATGAACCGCTCGTCAACGGCTTTACGGTCTCGCGGGACGGCGAAGCGACAATCGTCAATGCTGTCGTTCAAATGCCAGTAGACGTGCAGTCGGCGGCCTCAACAGTGGCGGCCAAAGCGCGTGAGATACGCGCCGAAATCCTCGAAGCCTATCCGGATAACACCATCCATATTACAGGCGTTGCAAGCCTCAGCGCCGCCTTTGAAGAGGCAGGCGTGCGTGATAGTTCGACCCTGATCCCGCTCGTCTATGTCTTCATTCTGATTGTCATGTTTATCGCGCTACGATCTGTCAGCGCTGTTTTTGCAAGCCTGACAGTCATCGCACTCTCGACGCTTGTGGGCGTCGGTATTGGGGGATGGACAGGCGTTGAACTCACCCCGATCTCGCTCTCTGCGCCCACCATTATCCTGACGATTGCAGTGGCGGACGCCATCCACCTGATCAGCGGCATCCGCACAAAGATGCGGGACGGGATGGATAAGCGGGACGCGATTATTGCCTCCACAGGTCTGAACTTCACACCGATCATGATCACCTCAATCACCACGATTGTCGGTTTCCTTACGCTCAATTTTTCAGACAGCCCGCCTTTCCATCATCTCGGCAACATGTCGGCCGCTGGGATTTTCGCGGCGTGGATTCTGTCTGTGACCTTCCTGCCCGCTTTGCTCTCAGCCCTGCCCATGACGTTCAAGCCTGCAAAAGAGGGCGCGAACCGCAAGGAGTTCACGGACCGGATTGCCGAGTTCGTTATCACCCGCCCCAAACAAGTCCTCGTTGGGACACTCGCTGTCTGTCTCGGAGCCACCGCGATGATCCCGACCATGACCCTGAATGATCAATGGTCGGGCTATTTCGATCAATCGCTTGAATTCCGTCAGGCGTTGGATGCGACAGAGCCCTATTTTGGCTCAGACCAGGTCGAGTTCGTTCTGGATCCGGGTGAGCCTGGTGCTGTGGTGTCCCCAGAGTTTCTTCAAACTGTTGACAGTTTTGCCGCCTGGCTGCGGGACCGGGATGAGACGGCGCATATCTTCTCAATCTCGGACATTATGAAACGCGTGAACCGTAATCTGAACGCGGATGATCCGGCCTTCAACCGTATCCCGGATGATCAGACGCTCGCGAGCCAGTACCTGCTCGTTTACGAACTCTCGCTGCCTTACGGGCTCGACCTCAATGACCGGGTCGACATTGACCGCCAGTCGACGCGTGTCACAGCAACGATGAAGGATATTTCCACGGAAGAAACCAAAGCCTTCCTGCGTGACGCCGAAGCTTGGTGGGACGAGAATGGGAATGGTTACGGCTATGTGGCGACAGGGTCGAAAGTCCTCTTTTCCTTCGTCGCGGAGCGGAACATTGAAGCCATGTTTGAAGGCGCGGCCTATCTGATCCTGGCGATCTTTATCATTTTGGCCATCTCTTTCCGGTCTTTATGGGTCGGAGCCATTTCAATCCTGCCCAACGCGCTTCCCATCCTGACGACCTTTGGGGTCTGGGCAGTGCTTGTGGGAACGGTTGGCTTTTCAGTGGCAGCCGTCGGCGCGGTTGCTGTCGGTCTGGTCGTAGACTTCACCGTTCACTTCCTGTCCAAATATCTGCGCGCGCGCCGCGAAGATGGTCAGTCGATTGAAGACTCGGTCCGTTACGCTTTCCGAACAGCGGGTGCGGCGATCTTTGTGACCACCATTATTCTCGCAGCCGGGTTTGCCGTCCTTGTGACGTCCAGCTTCAAACTGAATGCAGACCTTGGCCTTCTGACAGCGCTTGCGGTCATCTTCGCCATGCTGATCAATTTCCTGGTCTTGCCAAGCCTCTTCCTGACCTTCGGCAACCGCTCTGGGCAAGACACGTCTGGGCGGGACACACGACTCATGTCGAACGCGCTGCCCGTCAACTAATTCACGATCTCAAGAAAGGAGATACTCATGAAACCGATCAAAACAACGCTCACAGCCCTCGCGCTTATCAGCCTATCCATTCCCGTCATGGCCACAACGCCCGCTGAAAAAGGGTTTAAGATTGCCGAGCGCAATGACCTCTCAGATGCCGGGTTTGGGACGTCCTCTGTTGAGCTGACCATGACTCTGGCCGATCCTAGCGGGCGAACGACGACCCGTGAGCTTCGCATTGATACACGCGAGAAAGAAGGCGAGGGGAATGGGGATCGCTCTGTGACGGTCTTCTATTCGCCGCGTGACGTGGAAGGCACAGCCCTGCTGACCCATTCCAAGGTCTTGGAGTCTGACGATCAATGGCTCTATCTGCCAGCGCTACGCCGGACGAAAAGAATCTCTTCTTCGAACAAATCCGGCCCGTTCGTTGGATCAGAATTTGCGTTCGAAGATATCGCTGGCGCAGAGCTGGGTAAGTACACTTACACCTATCTGGATACGGTCACCGAAGACGTCGCGGGGACAGAAATGGAGCTCGATAAGGTCGAATGCATTCCAGCCTATGAGCGTTCGGGCTATTCCAAAATTCACTGCTATTTCGATACAGACGTTTTTCAGGCGCGCAAATTTGTCTTCTTTGATCGCGGCGGGCAAAAACTCAAAACGCTGACGCTCAATGATTATCGCCAATATGAGGGCGGTATCTGGCGTCCACACCAACAGATCATGACAAACCACATCACGGGTAAAACAACAGCGCTCAACTTTGAGGATTATGAGTTCGGTGTTGATTTGAATGAGCGCGACTTTGAACCTGATGCGCTTGAGCGTTTGTAAAATGCCCCGTCGCAATCTAGTCGTTTTGGGGGCTGCGTTATGTATTGCAGCGCCCGCTCAGGCCCAGTTCCAAGACTTTGATTTCCGATCCGACGTCGGAGCAGAGGTCCGTATCTTTGCGAATGAGGGCTCTTTCTCTGATCAGTTGGAGACAGTTCAAGGATCGCTGATCCTCAGCGGCGACGGACGTTGGACCAGTGATGATCGGGA
>JBCBGR010000108.1:0-8197 GCA_038526555.1 Pseudomonadota bacterium | reverse complement strand
CAGTATCGGCACAATCATAAAGACCGTGAAGACCAAGCTCATGATTTTCGCCATGCCGCGCCCAGCCGATACGTCGCGAATAATAGCACCGGCACTCACGCGCGTCCCAGAACATGAAATTCCTTGAAGCAAACGGAAGAGTAGCAACATTTCGAATGTTGGGGCAAACATGCAGGCGAGACCGAAAACCGCATATCCGATCAGGGAGCATTGCAAGAGTATCTTGCGACCATAGCGGTCGGCAATCGGCCCCCAGATCAGTTGTGGAAAGCCAAAGCCGAGGACAAAACTCACCACGATCCACTGCTGATCATTGGCGTTCTCGATCTGGTAGAAATCTCCGATTTGTTCGAGCGCAGGCAGCATGACGTCAATGCCCAGCGCTTGCAGGCCAAAGATAGCCGCCATCATGGCCACAAATTCGCGCATGCCAATCGTTAGCTTGACGGTTTCAGGCTGTGCGATTTCTGGTTCGATTATGTCGTTTGATCCGTTGGACATGCGTGCGCCCTACGCCTGCGATCGAGCGGCTTCAATACTTAAACCGATTAAAAAGAACGCTCATCACGCTGCAGATCACAACGTCAAAAGAGCGAAAATTAGGAATTCTAAACGGCCCGTTAATCATTTCGGGTGATGTCCACTTAACCATTCATTGACGATCAGGTGTGATTCGATGCCCATCCAGTTTCAAATGCCAGAATCCGTAGAGCTTAAGCCCCGCATTGTTGTCATCGGTGTCGGCGGAGCAGGCGGTAACGCTGTCAATAACATGATCCAAGCCGGACTTGATGGTGTCGAATTTGTTGTTGCGAACACAGACGCACAAGCGCTTGCACTCTCAAAAGCGGATCGTCGCGTTCAGATGGGTTCAGGAATTACACAAGGTCTTGGGGCTGGCATGCGCCCTGAAATCGGCGAGCAATCCGCTGAAGAAAGTCTGGATGAGATTTTACAGCATCTGGACGGCGCACATATGCTCTTCGTTGCAGCTGGCATGGGCGGCGGCACAGGTACAGGAGCAGCGCCCGTGATTGCCCGTGCGGCCCGCGACCGTGGTGTCCTGACAGTGGGTATTGTGACGAAGCCCTTCATGTTTGAGGGGTCTCGCCGGATGAAGCTGGCAGAGCAGGGGATCGAGAACCTATACTCTTCCGTTGATACAATGATCACAATCCCGAACCAGAACCTCTTCCGTGTCGCGACAGAGCGCACGACCATGGCTGATGCGTTCCAACTCGCCGACGAAGTGCTTTATTCCGGCGTTCGTGGTGTCACAGACCTTATGGTTGTGCCGGGTCTCATTAACCTCGACTTCAACGATGTTCGGACGGTCATGGACCAGATGGGCAAAGCCATGATGGGCACGGGTGAGGCCACTGGTGACTCTCGCGCGGTCGAAGCGGCTCAGAAAGCCATCAGTAACCCACTGTTGGACGATGTCTCACTCAGCGGTGCAAAAGGCGTTCTCATCAATATTACGGGCGGGGAAGACCTGACACTTTTCGAAGTTCACGAGGCCGCTGAAATGATCCGCGGCGAAGTGGACGAAGATGCGGATATCATCGTTGGCTCCGCGCTGGATGCGGCACTTGATGGTGTCGTCCGTGTGTCTGTTGTTGCGACGGGCGTTGATGCTGTGGCCCGGAGCGATAAACCCAGCCGTTTCGTCCAGTCTGTTATTGCACAATCAAAGGAAGCCGCTGAACCCACGCCTATCGTTGAACTGGGTATACATGAAAAAGCAGAAGCTGAAGCGAGAGCGGCGTTCTCTGAATATGGGTTTGATGTTGAGGCTGAAGATATTCCTGCGCCAATCGCTGTAAATTCTGGTCTTCAAACGCGAACTGACAATGCCTATCCAGCCCGTGTTCAGGGCGGTGCGGCTCAGCCAGCGGCTGCATCATCCGAGCCTATCACACAAATTGTCGACCCAGTGATTGCGCCAACAATTCCAGAGGCCCCAAAGCCGGAAACAACACGTCGCCCATTTGGTCTGTGGGGCCGCAAGTCCCGCCGTCCTGTTGTGACGCCGGAGCCGCCTGCTTCTTCTGAGACGAAGCGGGACTATGGTGATCTTTTCGGCGATGACATGGATGATGAGCTTGAGATTCCAAGCTTTCTCCGCCGCCAAGGCTGATGTCTTAAATTACAGATAATTCATACACTTACGGTCCGTAACATTAAGTCACGGACCGTTTCTTGTTGTGCTATGGTTAACAGGCTAGCCGAGACTAGCCCATGCCGAACATCCGACGACAATCGACCCTCCGCGCACCTGCCTTTTGTACAGGTATTTCGCTTCACGGAGGGCAGCCAACGCGCTTGGTCATGTCGCCCGCCGCGCCTAATACGGGTCTGGTCTTCCGTAGGACGGATATCACGGATCGCGATAATATCGTCCATGTCGCGCCTGAGACTGTCACTGGCGTACGGAATTGCACGACGCTCTCCAATGCGGCTGGTGTGAGTGTCTCAACCATTGAACACCTGCTCGCCGCGCTTTGTGCCGCGGGCGTTGATAACCTTATCATTGACCTCGATAGTCCCGAATTGCCCGCTTTGGATGGGTCTGCCGAACCTTTTCTTAAACTCATCGAACAAGTCGGTCTTGAACGACAGGCGGCGGCGCGTCGGTACATCCGCGTCTTGAAACCTGTCCGCGTCTCTCAGGGCGATATGTCAGCGCGTATCGATCCTTGTGATCGGTTGGAGCTCGACGTCACGATTGACTTTGCGGACGGGGCGATTGGTCGGCAGAGCATTGAAATCGTGCCTGATGTGCGTGCCTTCCGTGAACGATTGGCCTCTGCCCGTACATTTGCGCGAAAACACGAAGTGGCGGCACTGCAGGCTGCGGGTCTGTCCAAGGGGGGATCTCTGGATAATGCCGTATTGGTTGATGGCGATCAGGTCGTGAATCCGGAAGGCTTACGCTTTGATGATGAGTTTGTCCGTCACAAAGCCCTTGATCTGCTGGGTGATATGTATCTCGGCGGTCCAATTATGGGTCGCGTGACGACTGTGAAGTCTGGGCACGGCCTGAACCATGATCTCTTGATGAAATTATTCGCCAGTAAAGACGCTTGGGAATTTACAACCCTGTCCGGTTCAAAAGCGCTCGTTGCCATGATGGGGAACAAGCCTGAGTCGATTGAACCTGCAATCGCGATCTCAGCTTAAGACATTCTCACTTTCGTGATCGGATTACGGGCGCTATGACGTCTGAAATCCACCCGGCGTCAGCCCTCGGCTATCAAGGTTTTCATGACATCGAATTTTGCCAAAAGCTTAGTCGCGCTTTGCCTGGCGTCATTGTTGTGTGCCTGTTCCACACTGGGGATTGGGTCAGACCGTCGCGAGCGTCTGGCGTATATCGAACGGCCCGCTGAGTTGATCTATAATGAGGCTGTCGACCGCTTGGAACGCGGTCGCTGGGATGAAGCGAAGCTCTTCTTTGAAGAAGTTGAGCGCCAGCACCCGTTCTCTGAATGGGCACGTCGTGCGTTGCTGATGAGTTCCTATGCGTCTTACCGGGCGGCTGATTACGAGGACAGTATCACGACTGCGCAGCGTTATATTGGGCTACATCCAGGTTCAGAATCAACACCTTACGCCTATTACCTCATCGCAATTAACTACTATGACCAGATCTATGATGTGGGTCGGGATCAGGAAACGACTGTGAATGCGTCATCGGCCTTGCAACAGGTGATCCGCCGCTTCCCAGATTCGGATTATGCGCGTGACGCGCGGTTGAAACTGGAGCTGACGCAGGATCACTTGGCGGGTAAGGAAATGTCCGTCGGGCGTTTCTATCTCCGTCAAAATCAACCGCTTGCCGCGATCATTCGTTTTAAGAATGTTGTGCGTGATTATGATACGACGTCCCAAGTCGAAGAGGCGATGCACCGCATGGTCGAAGCCTACGTCACTTTGGGAATCATTCCTGAAGCTAAGAAAGTCGGTTCCGTGCTTGGGTACAATTATCCGGGCAGCGAATGGTATGAGAATTCCTACGACCTTCTGGAAGAATATGGCGTGAATTTGGACGATGAAGTTTCCAAACCGCGCGAACGGGGCTATTTCGAAAGACTACGCGACCGAATCTTCTAGTCACTCGCTCATTGAGGAGCCCGTCCCATGCTCAGCGGACTCTCTGTCCGGAACGTTGTTCTGATCGAATCTCTCGATCTGGACCTTTCGCATGGGTTGACGGCACTCACAGGCGAAACGGGCGCGGGCAAATCTATTCTGCTGGATGCATTAGGTATGGCAGCCGGGGCGCGCTCTGACCGGGGGTTGGTCCGTGCGGGCACGGATAAGGCATCAACGACAGCCAGTTTTACCTTGTCAGAAACACATCCTGTTTGGGCGTTTCTGGATGAACATGGATTGGAGGGGGACCCGTCTGAAGATCTCCGGTTGAAACGAGTTGTCTCGTCCGATGGGCGTTCTAAAGCGTTCGTCAATGATCAGCCTGTCGGCGTGAAAACCCTCTCGCAAATTGGGTCCATCTTGCTCGAGGTGCACGGGCAGCATGATGGAAGAGGTCTGCTGGACCCAACTAATCATCTGGACATGCTGGATGAATTTGGAGGCTATGAAGACAACCTCCAGGCGGTGCGAGATGCTTACGAAGTCCGCCGTGAAACCCAAAAAGCACTAGACGACTTCATCGCGAAACAAAGTCAGGCTGCTGATGATCGCGAGTTTCTTGAAGCAGCGATATCAGAACTTGACCGTCTGGATCCTAGAGCGGGTGAAGAGGATAAACTCGTCGAAGAGCGGCGCTTTTTACAAGGGGCCGAGAGCGCCTTAACAGAACTCACGGCGGCGCAAGACACGCTAGGCGAAGGCGGCGAGTTTGAAGCGCGCTTGTCCCAAGCATTGAACGGCATTGAGCGGGTCCGTTCGAAATTTGGCGAGGGTGAGGGCGCAGCTGCAACGGCGCTGAAAGCTGCTTTTGAAAGCTTGGAGCGTGCGCTTTTGGAAACCAATGAGGCCCGCGAAGCCGTCAGCCATGTGGCGGAAACATTCGATGTCGAGCCCGGACGGCTTGAACAGGTCGAAGAGCGTCTGTTTTCCCTTCGCGCAGCGGCACGAAAATATGGCGTGGCGATTGATGATCTGGTCAGTCAACGCGCAAAATTCGCCGAAGACCTTGACGGTATTGAGACCGCTGACGCGGATATTGCCGCCCTGAAGTTGAAACGCGATGCGGCTAAGCTCGACTATGATCGGGCTGCCAAGCAGCTCACAGAAGCGCGCAGAGCGGCTGCCGCGCAACTCGATGCATCAGTGGCCCAGGAACTCCCCCCGCTGAAAATGGAACGGGCACAATTTATGACGGATATTACAGACGCGCCAGAGTCGGCGCTCGGATTAGACCAAGTGCGTTTCACGGTTTCGACCAACCCGGGGACGCCGCTTGGTCCGCTCGATAAGATTGCTTCGGGCGGTGAAATGGCTCGCTTTGCGCTTGCCATCAAAGTGGCTCTGGCTACCAAAACACAAAGCGTTATGGTGTTTGATGAAGTCGACCAAGGGGTCGGCGGTGCGGTGGCAACGGCTGTCGGTCGGCGCTTGGCGCGATTGTCTGAAAGCGCGCAGGTCTTTGTCGTGACACACAGCCCGCAAGTCGCAGCCGCGGCTGACCATCAGTTCCAGATTGCCAAAACCTCAACGGGGGAGACGACCAATACCCATGTTCACGCCGTCTCTGAGGGAGAACGCGAAGAAGAAATCGCGCGCATGCTGGCGGGTGATAGCGTGACCGATGCGGCTAGGGCTGCTGCGCGACAATTAATGGTTGGATAAGTGACGGATCGTCAGGCCAAATATGACGCGCTGATCAAGCAGATCAGGGCTGCCGACTCCGCCTATTATCAGGACAATGCACCGAGCCTGACAGACGCTCAATATGACGCGCTGCGCCTAGAATTAAAGGCGATGGAAGACCTTTATCCGGAGCTGATCAAAGCCGACAGTCCCACACAATCCGTGGGCGCAAGACCGTCAGGCCGCTTTGGCAAGATCAAGCATGCTATGCCCATGCTCAGCCTCGACAATGCCTTCACGGATGAGGATGTTCAGGATTGGACCGCGCGGGCACGACGGTTTCTGGCGCTCCCTGCCGAGACAGAAATGCATTT
This sequence comes from Pseudomonadota bacterium, assembly GCA_038526555.1. Lineage (GTDB taxonomy): Bacteria > Pseudomonadota > Alphaproteobacteria > Caulobacterales > Maricaulaceae > Litorimonas. The sequence goes on along the minus strand of JBCBGR010000108.1, from coordinate 2,042 downwards.
CACGGCAGAGCCTAAGATTGACGGTCTCTCTGCGGCCATTCGCTACGAAAATGGCGTTTTCTTTCAAGGCGCGACCAGAGGCGATGGGGCTATCGGCGAAGATGTCACGCGTAATCTGAGGACGCTTGGCGACATTCCACAAAAACTGTCCGGTTCAGGATGGCCTGACGTTTTCGAAGTGCGTGGCGAAGTCTATATTGAACATGACGCGTTTGATGCGATGAACCGCGCGCAGGAAGAAAAGGGCGACAAGCTCTACATGAATCCGCGCAATGCGGCGGCGGGTAGTCTGCGCCAGATCGATCCGAGCGTGACTGCCTCCAGACCGCTGCGCTTCTTTGCCTATGCCTGGGGCGAGGTGAGTGAGCCGATTGCCGAAACCCAATTTGAGGCCATTGAGAAGCTGAAAACCTGGGGCTTTCAAACCAATCCGCTGACGGCACGCTTTGACGCGGCTGAGGGGCTGATCGCGCATTATCAGCAAATTGAAACGGACCGCGCGGATCTCGGCTACGATATAGACGGCGTCGTCTACAAGGTTGACCGCCTCGACTGGCAGGAACGCTTGGGTTTTGCCGGACGGGCCCCGCGCTGGGCCGTGGCGCATAAGTTCCCGGCTGAGAAAGCGATCACGAAGATCCTCGGGATTGATATTAATGTCGGTCGCACCGGCGCTTTGGCGCCACTCGCGCGGCTGCAACCCATCAATGTCGGCGGCGTGCTGGTATCAAACGCCACCCTTCACAATGAAGATGAGATTGAGCGCTTGGGCGTTAAACCCGGCGATACGGTTCGCATTCAACGGGCTGGCGATGTTATCCCGCAAATTCTCGAAGTTGTTGAAGATGGCGGCGGTGCGCCTTTCGTCTATCCGTCGGTTTGTCCATCCTGCGGGTCGCCCGCTATTCGCGCTGTCGATGATAAGGGAAAGCAGGATGTGGTCCGCCGTTGCACCAACACCGTGTCTTGCCCGGCACAAGCCAAAGAGTATCTGATCTACTTCGTTTCTCGTCCGGCCTTTGATATTGATGGGCTGGGATCAAAGCAGATCGAGCAGTTTTTCGAACGCGGCGACGTTAAAGAACCCGCAGATATCTTCACGCTTCAAGCGCGGAATGATGATCTCAAGCTCGAAACCCGCGAAGGCTTCGGTAAGAAGAGTACGACCGCTTTGTTCGACGCCATCAATACACGAAGAACCGTCGGGCTGGCGCGCTTTGTTCGTTCACTCGGTGTGCGTCACATAGGGCAGGGCAATGCCAACCTTCTCGCCCGTCATTTCATGAATTGGCACTCTCTGCATGACAGTGCCAAAGCTGGAGTTGATGAAATGCTCACGATTGATGGGATCGGAGAGGCGGCTGCGAGCGCCTTGCACAACTTCCTGAACGCCGAACAAAGCGACGCCGCACTCTCCCGGCTCCTCGAACAAGTGACCATTGAAAATGTGGAAGCCGTTTCGACCAACTCACCCGTTGCTGGTAAAACGGTGGTCTTCACAGGCAAGCTCGAAAAATTCACCCGTGATGAAGCGAAAGCGCGGGCGCAGTCTCTCGGCGCGAAAGTCTCGGGGTCTGTCTCTGGGAAAACGGATTATCTCGTGGCGGGGCCTGGAGCAGGGAGTAAGCTCAAAAAGGCTGAGAGTTTGGATGTGAGTGTTTTGTCTGAGGATGATTGGCTCGCCTTGATCGGCTAGGGCGTCATCATACCAACAATGACGCATGTGCGATGTGTCAGCATGTGCGTTGACAGACCATATCATTCCACGTCATTTTCAAACCATGGGTGCGTCCGCTTCATTCCTAGACCGTCAAATCATTCGGGCTCTATCTCGCCGCTCTGATCTCTGGGGCGCATGGCTGACCTTGCATGTCTGGGGCGTGATCTTAGCCGCTTGGGCCATGGCCATCATCTGGACCAATCCTGTCACCATTCTTCTGGCAATCCTGATTGTCGGGTCTCGCCAGCATGGCATGGCGATCCTGATGCATGACGCGGCGCAAGCGGCTAAGATCACGCCCCAGACATGCAAGGTCAGCCAT
>JBCBGR010000107.1:0-8243 GCA_038526555.1 Pseudomonadota bacterium | reverse complement strand
GAAACGACTCGCTGCACGGGAGGATCAGAGATGCGCATTACATGGATGGGACACGGCAGTTTCCGGATCGAAGTTGGGGCAGGGGCGTCACTCAATGTTGTCGAGCATCACAGCGCTGACTCAGGCTTTGCCAATGTTGACTTGACTTACATTGTTCAGAAAGGCGGAACGCTGCGTCGAACTGTTCTTTCAGAGGATGGTGCGGAGATGATCCGCCACGTTCGGGCGCGTGTGACGCTCTGGGACGACGCCAATTTTCATCAAACGCTCCTGACCTTTGGCGGAGCTTTCACACGCCTCGAAACCCGGATTGCTGGGATGGGCGCGATGAATGCGGAGCTATCGGGTGCGTATCTGCTGGAGGGTGACCGTCACGCCGACATTACGAACTACATCGACTTCGCAGCGCCCGGCTCGACTGTGCGTGATGCTGTGGCTGGGGTTGTCACGGACAAAGGGAAGGGTGTCTTCCAAGGCAAATTCCATGTCCGCCGTCCGTCACAAGAAACGGACGCTGAAATGCGTCATGATGCGCTGATGCTGTCAGAGACGGCTAAGATTAACGCGAAACCAGAACTCGAAATCTACGCTGATGACGTGGAGTGCGCGCATGGCAACACGATTGGCCAGCTGGATGAAGAAGCGCTCTTCTACATGCGCCAGCGGGGTATTTCGGACGCGCAGGCACGTGCCATGCTGCTGGAAGCCTTTATTGCGGCGCGTCTGGGTGACGATGAAGCGTTGCTTTCAAAAGTCCGCACCTGGTTAGATAATCGGACGTGACACTCTCCGTCTTCATAGCGATTCTGGCGGTCCTGCTGTTCGTTCTGTCTCAGTATCAGCGGCGGGCGAAAGCGGCGCCCGTGTGGCTGTCCTCCGTCATTCGCGTATTGAGATTTTCAATTTTGGCGCTTGTAGCCTACTTTTTCTTTGATCGGTTTGTCGCATGACTTTCAATGTCGATGAGATACGCCAGCAATTTCCGATCCTCTCGCGTGAGGTGAACGGTAACCCGCTCGCCTATCTGGATAATGCGGCCTCCGCGCAGAAACCGGACGCGGTTATTGAGGCTTTGGCTGGGCAGATGCGTAGCAGCTATGCCAACGTTCATCGCGGTCTGCATACGATGGCGAACGAAACGACGGAAGCGTTTGAAGCGGCGCGTGCCAAAGTCGCCAAATTTCTCAACGCGCCTTCATCTGACAATATTGTCTTCACACGCGGCGCAACGGAAGCGCTGAACCTCGCGGCCTATGGTCTCGCCCACATGATTGAGCCGGGGGATGAGATCGTCATCACCCAGATGGAGCACCACTCGAACATTGTGCCGTGGCATTTCCTGCGTGAGCGCCATGGAGCCGTGCTGAAATTTGTGCCTGTTCTGGAAGATGGCTCTGTGGACATGAAAACCTTCCGGGAACTCATTGGAAGTAAAACAAAAATTGTCTCCGTCGTCCATATGTCTAACGTGCTCGGCACGCTGAATGATATTGCGGAGATCGCGCGTTGGGCCAAAGCGGCTGGGGCCATCATGATCTCAGATGGCACGCAAGCCGCTGTGCATACGGACGTTGATGTACAAGCCCTCGGTGTCGATCTCTATGCCATGACCGGGCACAAGCTATACGGACCAACAGCGATTGGTGCGCTTTACGGGACGTCTGATATTCTGGAACGGATGCAGCCCTTTAATGGCGGCGGGGAGATGATCGAAGATGTCTATATGGACCGGATCACCTACGCTGATGCGCCTGCCAAGTTTGAAGCCGGCACGCCGCCCATCCTCGAAGCGATTGGCTTAGGCGCTGCGATTGATTGGTTTACGCAGTATGACATGACCGAGGTTCATCAGCATGAGATGGCGTGTTATCACGCGGCGCGCGATGGTCTACGCGATCTCAACAGTGTCAGGATTTTTGGTGAGACGCTAAATAAAGGACCTGTTCTGGCCTTCAATCTGGAGGGCGCCCACGCGCATGATGTGGCGCAGATTTTGGACAAATATGGTGTGGCTGTTCGGGCGGGTCAGCATTGCACACAGCCTCTGATGGAGCGATTTGCCGTGCATTCGACCGTCAGAGCCAGCTTCGGCATTTACAACACGCTGGACGAGGCTGACCGTTTTGTGACTGCTGTGAAGAAAGCGTCAGTCTTTCTTGGATAGGCAAAACGCGCTATATCGGATGTGATTATGGACACACAAACAGACAGAGAACGCCGCGCCGAGCAACTCGCGAATGCGCAGATCCCGGGATATGTTCCGGAAGATGCGCCAGCGGAGGCTGAGACGCCGCCTGTTGAACGCGATGTGTTTGACCTGTCTGGCGCGCCAACCAAGCCGCCAACGGATGCAGAAATCGCCACGATCACGCATGACGTGGTGGAAGCCTTGAAGACCGTCTATGACCCCGAAATCCCGACAGACATCTATGAACTCGGCCTGATCTACAAAGTTGAACTGGAAGATGACCGGACGCTTCTGGTCGATATGACCCTGACCGCGCCTGGATGCCCTGTGGCGGGGGAGATGCCCGTTTGGGTTCAGGAAGCCTGCCAGAAAGTCGATGGCGTGCGCCGCGTCGAAGTGAACATGGTCTTTGATCCGCCTTGGACGCCAGATCGCATGAGTGAGGAAGCTCGCCTTGAGCTGAATATGCTATGAGCCTGAAAGACCGTATGATTTCTGAGTCCCGTCGCGCCCGTCCAAAGCTCGTGACCCTCACGGACGCAGCGGCTGATCAGGTCCGCGAAATTCTCTCTGAGAAGGGTGAAGGTTACTTGCGTGTCGGCGTTTCAAACGGCGGCTGCGCTGGCATGGAATACGTCATGGACTATGTGTCCGAGCCTGAGAAATTTGACGAAGTCGTTGAAGATAAGGGCGTCAGCATTGTTGTGGATGCGAAGGCTGTGCTGTTCATCCTCGGAAGCGTGATTGATCACGAGACGACGCTGTTGCACAGCAAATTTGTGTTTAAAAACCCGAACCAGACTGACGCGTGTGGTTGCGGGGAAAGCGTAACGATCGTTCCGGCAGTTGGTTAGCCGCGACCAAACTGTAATTCAGCAAGGCGGGCGTAAAGGCCACCTGCGGCACTTAAATCTTCGTGCGTTCCCGTTTCGACGACTTCGCCTTCATCAAGGACGATAATCCGATCTGATTTGAGAACGGTAGCCAAACGGTGTGCAATGACCAGAGTTGTGCGTCCTTCTTTCAAGGTTTCAAACGCTTTTTGAACAGCCTGCTCGCTCTCTGAGTCGAGCGCAGAGGTCGCTTCGTCCAACAAAAGGATCGGGGCATTGCGCAGGATCGCACGGGCAATGGCAATCCGCTGGCGCTGGCCGCCAGATAGGCTCGCGCCACGCTCGCCAATGTCGGTGTCATAGCCCTCTGGGAGCGCTTCGATAAAGTCATGGGCATAGGCAGCTTTGGCAGCTGCTATGACATCTTCACGGCTCGCACCGTCTCGACCGTAGGCAATATTGTCGAAAGCCGAGCCTGAAAAGAGAGAGGCATCTTGTTGTACAACGGCGATTTGTTCACGGAGTTTTACAGGATCGAGCGTTTTGACATCATCGTCACTCACCTGGACGACACCTGAATGGCTATCGTAAAACCGTAAAATGAGCTGGAAAACAGTCGTTTTTCCTGCCCCTGAAGGCCCGACAAGTGCGACTGTCTCGCCTTTATCGACGGAAAAAGAGACGTCCGATAGAGCGGGCTTATCCTTGCGTGATGGATAAGCAAAAGAGACATCTTGAAATCCAATTCGTCCGGTGTTGGAGGGCATCTCTTTGCCCGTAATCGTTGGCTCTTGATCCAATATATCGACTAAACGTTCAGAGGCGCCTGCCGCTCGGAGCAGGTTCGTCCAAGTCTCCGTCAGGGATGACAGGCTGGATACGCTCATAATGGCGTAGACTGTAAAGGCACTAATATCACCGCCGCTCATCGTCCCCATCAAGACTTGGCGTGCGCCATACCAGAGGATACCAGCTATTCCGGCCATACCGATGGCAAATAGAACGGCCGTCAAAAGGCTCTGAACGCTAATACGTTTGGCTTGGACCTTGAAGGTCCGTTCAATTGCTTCGCCAAACAGTCGTCGTTCTAGTGGTTCACGCGTGTAGGCCTGAACCGTTTGGATTGATGTGATGGCTTCTGAGGCGCGGCCTGAGGCTTCGGCGAGACGATCTTGCCCATCGCGCGAGAGACGCCGGATGATGGGTGAGACAAAGATAACAATGGAGACAATCAAGCCGCCAACAGCGAGAACAAGCAGACCGAGCTGCCAGCTCACCACAAACATGAGAACGATAGAACCGATGATCGTCGCAATGCTGCGCAGGGCAAAGCTGATCGAGCCTGTGACAACGGTTTCGACAAGTGTTGTATCTGTTGTGAGGCGGGAGAGGACTTCGCCTGTGCGAATAGTCTCGAAATATTCGGGGCTAAGATAGGTCAGGCGGTCAAAAACGGCGCTGCGTAAGTCAGCGACAACACGTTGTCCGAGCGTTGTGATGAAGAAGAAGCGGAAAGCACCGACGATCGCAAACAGGAAGGCAAAAACAATGGCAAAGACAAAGTAGCCATCAATAGAGTCAGTCTGAGCGAGGGGAACAGATTCGCAGTAAGGTAGTGGATTGTCTCCACCAAACCCGCAATCCACAACGACCTTTAAAATGCCGCCGAATGAGAGCGTGGCAACTGACGATAGAATAAGCGTGATCAGAAACCCGGTGAGCCATTCCGGATAACGCCCCACAAACGGCCAAAGCTTCATGAGTGGACGCAGTGACCGCGAGCGGTCGCGATTTCCTTTGTCCTGCTCAATCTGAGCCGCATAGGCGGCCCCTGTGGAGCGAGAGAAATCCTGTCTGTTGGAAGAGTCAGCCATGAGCGCGCGCGGCTATGACACAGCGGGAATGACGTGAAAAGCTGTGCGTGGTCGAATGACTGCACTTGTTCAGAATCACAAAGCCGATCAGAGCGAAATCATGCCCCAACGCTTTGCGGATAAGCATGACGCGCTGAAGACCGTCTTTGGTCATGACAGCTTTCGACCCGGTCAGGATGAGGTCATCGATACGATCCTGTCTGGAGAGAATATCCTCGCCGTGATGCCGACAGGGGCAGGGAAGTCCCTTTGCTATCAAGTCCCAGCGCTCATGCTGGACGGAACGACTATTGTGGTCAGTCCACTCGTGGCGTTGATGGACAATCAGGTCGCCGCGCTTCGGGCGAACGGTGTTACCGTGTCCTGTATTCATTCGGGTCAGGACCGCTCGCGCAATATTGAAGAATGGCGGCGTGTCGCGCGGGGCGAGGCGAGCTTGCTCTACCTCTCGCCTGAGCGCCTGATGACGGAGCGTATGCTAGCCGCCATGGCGCAGTTGAACCCACCGCTCTTCGTCGTTGATGAAGCGCACTGCATGTCAAAATGGGGACCGGCCTTTCGCCCAGAATATGCGGATCTGTCGCGCCTCAAGACACTCTTTCCATCCGCCAGAATTGCAGCCTTTACAGCCACAGCAGATGAGGGGACTCGAACCGACATTGCGGCGCAGCTCTTCGATCAGAAGGGCCAGATTAAGGTTCAGGGCTTTGACCGCCCGAATCTGACCCTCACGGTTCGACCTAAAACAGACCGTGCGTCCCAGCTTCTCGATTTCATGAAAGATCGACGCGGCGAAAGCGGTATTGTCTACGCCTTATCTCGTAAAAACACGGAAGAGTATGCCCGCCTGCTAGTTCGCGAAGGTTATAAGGCATTACCCTACCATGCCGGGATGAGTGCAGAGGAACGTTTTACCAACCAAGAGCGCTTTATCGCGGAAGACGGTATTGTGATGGTCGCGACCATCGCTTTTGGCATGGGGATCGACAAACCGGATATACGCTTTGTCTTTCACACGAACCTGCCAAGCAGTCCGGAAGCCTATTATCAGGAGATCGGGCGGGCGGGTCGCGATGGAAACCCGGCTGATACGGTTTTGCTGCACGGCCTTGACGACATTCGGCTCCGTCGTCAGTTTATCACTCAAGAAGAGACTGACTCAGAGCATCAACTCCGTGAGCATAAGCGGCTGGATGCCTTGCTTGCCTATTGCGAGGCCTCGACCTGTCGGCGGCAGGTGCTGATGGCCTATTTTGGTGAGACCGTTCCGGAGTGCGGCACCTGCGACGTGTGTGAAAACCCACCAGAGCGGATTGATGCGACAGACGCGGCCATTTCTTTAATCCAAGCAATTTCTGAGACGGGGGAGCGCTTTGGGACTAATCATATCATCGCGGTGGTCCGCGGCGCGGATACAGAGAAAATCCGTCAGTTCAATCACGATCAGTTGCCGAGCTATGGACTCGGCGAACGATGGGGCGCGCCCTTTTACAAATCGCTAATCCGACAAGCGACAGCGACCGGCTATCTTCAGATCGACATGGCGCAATATGGTCGCTTGGTTGTGACAGAAGCAGGACGGAAGTTGGAAAGCGGGGAGGGTGCGTTTCTGATGACGAAGCCGACCGCGCCGAAATCAAAAACAAAGAAACGAAAGCCTGCACCTGACCTCCTCGACCAAGCCGATCAAGACCTGCTGGTAAAGCTCAAAGGTCTCCGCCGGGATATGGCGCGCGACCTTGGTAAACCTGCCTATATTATCTTTTCCGATGCGACCCTCATCGACATGGCGCAGAAGCGCCCGGTGGATCGACGGCAAATGCTGGCTGTGTCAGGGGTTGGCGAGACTAAGTTTGAACGCTTTGGTGAAGCGTTCTTAGAGGTGATCAATTAGCTCAAGTGACAAGGTGAGGCTTCTCGTAGGTTAGCGTCGCTTTCAAAGCGGATGTCCGGGTGAGACTCTGCATCATGCGTGACCGTGACAAATAGCGTCCCAATCGGCTTATCAGGATGGGGTGGAGCATTCACTGTTTTGATAACCCGGGGAGACGCGTCATTTATTAGGCCGCATCCGGATGTGGTCGCTGTTAGCTGGTGCGCATCTTCGACCGTGACGTGAACGGTGTTTGTCACTCCGCCCACGGCAATATCAAAGGCCTCGGTGTGGGTCACAACGAAATGGGTCACACCGGGGATATTCGTTTCGAGGCGTTCGGCGACGAGTTGGCTGTCTGAGGCTTGGCCGATAGACGGTATCCCAAAGGCCCAAGCGAAGGCTGCAGCAGCAGGCAAGCTCAGGATTTCAACCGCCAGCCACAGGCCGAGGAAGAATTTGAGCTTAGGCGACGCCGTTTTAAGCCGAGACAGCATAGCGCTCGACATGCATGTGCTGCGCCAGATTGCTTGAGACAGACCGAAACAGCGCCTAAGTGCGCTTTATGACGGATCAGACCTCAAAAGCTGGTGTGCTCTTCTCAGGGGGGCAAGATAGCGCGACCGTACTCGCTTGGGCGCTGACCCGCTTTGATCACGTCGAAACGATTGGGTTTTCCTACGGGCAACGCCATGACGTCGAATTGCAGGTGCGATCAGACATGCTGGCGCTTATTCGCGACGCTTTCCCAGAGTGGAATGCGCGTTTGGGAGAAGATCATCTCATCGACTTGGGAGGCTTTGGGGCGATCAGCGAGACCGCGCTCACGCGGGATCGTGAAATTGATATGCTCGATTCTGGATTGCCCAACACGTTCGTGCCGGGGCGTAACCTGATTTTTCTGAATTATGCTGCGGCGCTGGGGTGGCGCAGAGGATTTTCAGATCTGATTGCGGGCATGTGTGAGGCAGATTTCTCGGGTTATCCCGATTGCCGTAAAGAGACCTTAGACGCGCAGATGGAAGCGATTTCTCTCGGGCTGGGACGCGGTTTCACACTCCATACGCCCCTTATGATGCGGTCTAAAGCGCAAGCTTGGCACTTGGCAGAGGAATTGGGTGGGTCAAAACTGGTCGAACTCATCCGGACCGAGACCCACACCTGCTATCTCGGCGTTCGGGATGAATTGCACCCATGGGGCTATGGCTGTGGGACATGCCCGGCCTGTGAGCTCCGCGCCAAAGGCTGGGCGGAATACGCAAGCGCATGAGTTACGCGGTCAAAGAACTTTACCTGACGGTTCAGGGCGAAGGCGGGCAGGCCGGTCGCGTGGCTGTATTTTTGCGCTTCGCAGGTTGCAACCTTTGGAGTGGGCGGGAAGAGGACCGCGCGAGCGCTGTCTGCAAATTCTGCGATACGGATTTTATAGGGACAGATGGTCCGGGTGGCGGTCGTTTTGATGCGGACGGCCTAGC
>JBCBGR010000106.1:0-8309 GCA_038526555.1 Pseudomonadota bacterium | reverse complement strand
TCGTCAGTGAAACGCCCGAAATTCCAGTTATATATCTTAAGCAGTAGGCGCCAAAGCCAGATGCCCACAACAAATCCGGGAATGATCATCCACCAGGCGACCACAGCTGATGTCTCTGTCAGAGTGAGCAAAGGGATCAGAAGGAAGAAGAAAATCACTGTGAAGCAGGCAATCATGAAGCCCAGCAGAAAAGCGATCCAATAGAAAAGCCCTTTTCGAGGGACCAAATAAGAAAAATTGAAACAGCCTTGGCATCTCATTGTGTTGCCCCGGACGATGGCAAAGAAATCCCACGACTCGTCCCAAATGAACTTTCTATTGCAATGCGGACAATGTTTATGACCCCGGTCAGTCTTACCGCCAATAATATTCGTATCATTCATGATGACGTGTCCCCCTAAAAGCGACTATCAGATTAGTTATGACAGACAATATTTTTCCCTTACCGACCCATAATTCCGAGGTGCTCGACTTTCTGGGAAACCGTCGCAGCAATATGGCGAAGGCGATGGAAGCCCCCGGTCCTGATCAGGAGACGTTGGACCGCATTCTGGAAATCGGAACCCGCGTGCCAGATCATCGCAAGCTCACGCCCTGGCGGTTGACGGTCTATCGCGGTAACGCCCGTCAGGATATGGGTAAAGCGATTGCGGACGTCTATCGCGAAGATAATCCCGACCACCCGGAAGAGCGTCAGCAATTCGAAGCGGACCGGTTCCTCCGCGCGCCAATCGTCATTGCTGTGATCAGCGCGCCCGTCGACTGTATGCGCGGTACACCCGTTTGGGAGCAGCAGCTCTCCGCAGGCGCGGTGTGTTTTAATCTCTGTCTTGCGGCGCAAGCGTCTGGCTTTGGGGCGCAATGGCTCACCGAATGGTATGCCTATGATTCGCGTATCCACGCCCATATGGGTTTGGCGCCAGGCGAACAGATTGCGGGGTTTGTCTATATCGGAACACCGAGCCAAGGCTCATTACTGCGGGCGCGGCCTGTGCTTACAGATGTGGTGAGTTACGCTTAGGCAGCCACACATCCGCTCTCATCCGTAACTAAGGCATGACCTTTCGTTTATGGATTGTGTTCGTCGCCTTTTTGCTAGCCTCTTCGGCGCAAGCAGAGACGCCGTCCTCAACCACGCAGGAGCGCCCGATGACAGACGCCACACTCTCTGCTGATTGCTCCCTCAAAATCGATTTCTTTGATCCCGCGATGGTGGAGCCTTGGCGGATCGTGAATGATGGTGTGATGGGTGGCTTGTCCCAAGGGACACGGTTTCACGAAGACAGACAAATGGTCTTCACTGGCAATATCAACACGAATGGGGGCGGGTTTTCATCACTGCGCGCGCGCATTGCGCCGCGCCCTTTAGCGGGAACAACAGGCTTTAATCTGAAAGTCCGCTCAGAAGGGCGTCCCTATCGCATGACGTTTCGGACCTCTGAACGCTGGCGCGGGCGGTCTGTGTCCTACCAAGCGCCGATCCCGCGGAGTAATGAGACGGAATGGACGGAGGTCAGGGTTTCTTTTGAGGATATGGAGACCTCCGTTTTTGGACGTTCTGTGCGCGCCGCGCCGTTTGATCCGTCTGATGTCCGCGAAATCGGTATTATCCTCGCGGACGGGCGCGACGGCCCGTTCCGCCTAGAAATCGCGCAAATGGATTGTGTCTAGCGGCGGTCAATCATAGCAACGACCCGATGAATTTCGCGCGTTACAGCCCGCCGGTTGAGCTGCATGTTAAACCAGAGCTTCATCGCAATCTGAGCCTGATTAAGAATCACAACCCAGACACCGTACTTAATCAGGGTCTGTGTATCATTGGTGTGAAACATCATCTTAATCAGGCAGTAAATCAATCCTGCAGCGAAAATCATGGTTGCTATCCAGGCCGCAATGCGCAGGCCCGAACCTTCGCCTTTCAAGCTGGCAAAGGCTTCGCGGTAATAACCACGCTCATCAATCGGGTCGGCGCGTAACGCGCTCTCCAAAGCTTTATCAAAATCATCCATTTTTCAGGTCTCCTTTTGTGAAGTGTAGGCGGCGCGCAAATGGGTTCGCGCGGTGTGAAGGCGTGATTTCACCGTACTGATAGGCAGGCTAAGCAGCCGCGCAATTTCAGGTCCGGTCAGCCCATCAATATGATGCAAGGTCAGCAAGGTCCGTGGCGCAGGCGGTAAGGCGCTTAAGGCTTTTTGTAAGCGATCACGTTGCGCAATGTCGGTTTCTGGGTCAGACTGTGTTGGGTTGGGTTCAGCGGCGAGGGCGTCTCGACGCCGAGTCTCGCGGTACTGTTCACCGAAATGATCCGCCGCGCGACGGGCAATCATGGTCATGGCCCAAGGGCCAAACCGAGAGGGGTCTCGCAGCTTCCCAATATCCTGCGCGAGGGTGAGCGCCGCCATTTGCAGCACATCCTCGCCGTCAGTTCCCGCCTTGCGCAGTGCAAAGGCCTTCAATCGCGGGTGCCATAGACGCAGCAATTGCCCAAACGCCTTACGGTCACCGAGGCTCGCGCGCTCAGCGAGGCGCGTCGATTGCGCCGTAAATTCGAGTGCGTCTAACCTTTCCATTGCCTCTTAGTCGGACTGAGGCGCGGAAAGGTTCATTTTTAGGTTCAGGCAGTTTCCCCGAAGAGCTCACGGCCAATCAGCCAGCGGCGGATTTCAGACGTGCCTGCGCCAATCTCCATCAACTTCGCATCGCGGAGCAAACGTCCTGTTGGATATTCGTTGATATAGCCATTACCACCAAGCAACTGGATCGCATCCAGCGCCATTTGCGTGGCTTTTTCGGCCGCATAGAGGATCGCGCCAGCTGCATCTTTACGGGTCGTTTCACCCCGATCACAGGCCGCCGCAACAGCATAGGAATAGGCCCGCGCTGTGGAGAGGGAGACATACATGTCGGCCAGCTTGCCCTGGATGAGCTGGAACTCGCCAATGCTCTTCCCGAACTGTTTGCGCTCGTGAATATAAGGCAGAACCACATCAAGGCAGGCTTGCATGATCCCAATGGAAACAGCGGACAGGACCACACGCTCATAGTCGAGCCCTGACATTAGGATCGCGGCCCCTTGCCCGATCTCGCCGACGACATTCTCTTCAGGCACAAAGCAATTCTCAAAGACGAGTTCCGCCGTGTCTGATCCGCGCATACCGAGCTTGTCGAGCTTTTGCGCGACGGAAAAGCCTTCAAAGTCTTTTTCGATCAAAAAGGCAGAGACGGACTTTGATCCGGCGCTTGGGTCGGTCTTGGCATAGACCAGCAGCGTGTTCGCTGTCGGTGAATTGGTGATCCACATTTTCGTGCCGTTGAGCAGGTAGCCACCTTGCGCAGATTCGGCGCGGAGCTTCATGCTCATCACGTCAGAACCCGATCCGGCCTCTGACATGGCGAGTGAGCCGAGATGTTCACCGCTGATCAGCTTGGGCAGATATTTAGCTTTTTGCTCCGTATTCCCCCAGCGTTCGATCTGGTTGATGCAGAGGTTGGAGTGTGCGCCATAAGACAGGCCGATAGACGCAGACGCGCGGCTGACTTCCTCAATCGCTATCGTGTGTTCCAGATAGCCGAGCCCAAGACCGCCATTCTCTTCCGCGACCGTAATGCCGTGCAGCCCCAGTTCGCCCATCGGTTCCCACAGCTCACGTGGGAATTTGTTGGAGCTATCAACCTCTGCCGCAATCGGGGCGATATTATCCTGTGCGAACTGATAGACGGTTTCGCGGATGGCCTCTGTGGTTTCAGAATGTCCGAATTGGAGAGTCGGATAAGGGGTAGTCGGCATGGGTCTTAGGCTTCTTCAAGTTTAACAAGAGCAGCGCCGTCATCGACGAGCGCGCCGGCTTCAGCGCTGACAGTCTCAACGACGCCGTCGCGCGGTGATTTCAGGGTCATTTCCATTTTCATGGCTTCAAGAATGACCAGGGGTTGATCGGCCGTCACAGTCTCGCCGGGTTCAACAAGGATCGCGATGACTTTGCCGGGCATGGGGGCGGTGACATTATCGGCCCCAAGCGCTGCGTCCAGCAGGTCAGAGGGCATCCCGATGTGCACGGCACGATTACCCACACGGATAATCCCTGTTTTGCCTTGGCCGGGGCGCAAGGGCAGTTCCATCACTTCGCCATCGACATAGGCGTGCATCACGGATTGGCGCGGGCCGTTGATCCGCCAGCCAGAAACAGAACCGAAGACACCCGCTTGAGGCACGGGCCCAATCCGTTTGGCCAGCTTTTCCAGTCGAAGCTGCTTCCCGGTCAGATCATGCGTCGCGATAAAACTCGTATCCAGCTTAGCGTTACGGAAATCATCCGTTTTCAGAATGGCCTGCAGGAAGGCGGCGTTGGTTTTCACCGGGTAGGTCGACGTTTTCGCGGTCGCGCGGCGCAGACCGTCAATCGCTTCTTCGCGCGTGTTGGCGTGGACGATGAGTTTGGCGATCATTGGATCGTAATGGCGAGAGACATGATCGCCCGGCTCAAACCCTGTATCGATCCGAATATCATCGGGGCGTTTGAAATGATGCAGCCGCCCGACGCTCGGCGTGAAATCGGTCTCGGGGTCTTCGGCATAAAGACGCGCTTCAATGGCGTGGCCATCAATCGACAGGCTATCTTGCGAAGGCAGGGACTCACCGCGCGCAACGCGGATTTGGAGTTCGACGAGATCCAGCCCGGTAATCTCCTCGGTGACCGGATGTTCGACCTGCAGGCGTGTATTCATTTCCATGAACCAGAAGCCGTCGGTTCGTAATGGCCCGGACCCGTCCACAATGAATTCGACGGTCCCCGCGCCGACATAGTTCACGGCTTTTGCAGCCCGCACAGCGGCTTCCGTCATGGCTTCGCGGACGTCTTCTGTCATGCCCGGCGCGGGCGCCTCTTCGATGACTTTTTGGTGACGTCGCTGGACCGAACAATCGCGTTCAAACAGGTGAATGACGTTACAGTGGGTATCGCCAAAGATTTGCACTTCAATGTGGCGCGGTGAGGCGATGAATTTCTCAATCAGGACGTGATCATTGCCAAAGGAACTGGCGGCTTCGCGTTGGCAAGAGGCGAGGGCGGCTTTGAAATCCTCTGCTGCTTCGACCTTGCGCATGCCCTTACCGCCGCCGCCCGCGACGGCCTTGATCAGGACCGGGTAACCGATCTCGCTGGCTTGCTCGGCCAGAAAGTCCGGGTCTTGATTGTCGCCTTGGTAGCCCGGTGTGACGGGAACACCGGCTTCGCTCATGAGGGCCTTGGCCGCATCTTTCAGGCCCATGGCTTCCATAGCGTCTGCGCTTGGGCCCATAAAAGTAATACCAGCGTCTTCGCAGGCGCGGACAAAGGCGGGGTTTTCAGAGAGGAAGCCATAGCCGGGATGGATAGCGTCAGCGCTTGTCGCTTTCGCGGCTTCGATGATCTTGTCGATGACGAGGTAGCTTTCAGACGCGGGTGCCGGGCCAATATGCACGGCCTCGTCAGCTTCGCGCACATGCAGCGCGTCTGCATCCGCGTCGGAATAGACGGCAATGGTGGCGATGCCCATACGCTTGGCTGTGCGCATCACCCGGCATGCGATTTCGCCGCGGTTTGCGATCAGGATTTTGGAAATTTGGGTCGAAGCCATGTCTATCTATCCAATCATCCGCTCATCCCAGCGAAAGCTGGGATCCAGATCTCTGTTTAAGCCGCGCGCTGGATCCCAAATCAAGTTTGGGATGAGCGGAAGAACAGAGCGTGTCTGGCAAGTCTTGGCGGTCCTTTTATTCCTTATCCGTTTTCATTCTTTTGCCGCGCGGACGCGCGGTTCAGACGCAGTTTGATTTCCCAAATCAAATTGCGTCCTCACATCCGAAACACACCAAAATCCATGTCTGGCACCGGTGCATTCGCACTCGCTGTCAACCCTAATCCCAGCACCATCCGCGTATCTTCCGGCGCGATAATCCCGTCATCCCAGATACGGGCTGAGGCATAATAGGGGTGACCTTCGGCGTCATATTTATCGCGGATGGGCTGCATGAAGGCGTCGCGTTCTTCCGCGCTCCATCCGTCACTCCCGCGCGCGACATCGGCCAAAACATTGGCGGCCTGTTCGCCGCCCATGACGGAGATCCGGGCATTGGGCCACATGAACATCAGGCGCGGCTCATAAGCGCGGCCGCACATGCCGTAATTGCCCGCGCCATAAGACCCGCCAACGACGACGGTGAATTTGGGCACTTGGGCGTTGGCCACAGCATGAACCATTTTCGCGCCGTGTTTGGCTATCCCGCCCGCTTCGGCCTTAGAGCCGACCATATAGCCCGTAATGTTCTGCAGAAAGACCAAGGGGATTTTCCGCTGGCAACAAAGCTGAATGAAATGCGCCGCCTTCATCGCGGATTCAGAGAAAAGCACCCCATTATTGCCGAGGATACCGACTTGATAGCCGTGGATTTTCGCAAAGCCACACACCAGCGTTGGCCCGTAGAGCGCTTTGAATTCTTCAAACTCTGAGCCGTCCACAATGCGTGCAATAATCTCCCGACAATCATAGGGAATACGGATATCAGCAGGGACGACGCCGCCCAGTTCTGTGCCTGGATAGAGCGGTTCCTTCACGGTCGGGTCTGGCAAGAAATGGGGCTTAGTGGGTTCGAGTGTCGCCACAATATCGCGTACAATGGCCAGCGCATGATTATCATCGACAGCGAGGTGATCGACGACGCCTGATTGGCTGGCGTGCAGCATACCACCGCCGAGACTTTCCGCATCAATTTCTTCGCCTGTGGCGGCTTTCACAAGCGGTGGTCCGCCGAGAAAGATGGTACCCTGATTGGCGACGATCACACTCTCATCCGCCATCGCCGGCACGTAAGCCCCACCCGCCGTACAACTGCCCATGACGCAAGCGATTTGCGCGATGCCTTCCCGGCTCATCTGGGCCTGATTGTAGAAGCTCCGCCCAAAGTGGAAACGGTCTGCGAACATTTCGGCTTGTCGGGGCAGATAGCCGCCGCCGGAGTCGACCAGATAGATGACGGGCAAGCGGTTCTCGCGGGCAATGTCTTGCGCACGTTGTTGCTTTTTCCCGGTCATCGAGAAGTAGGTGCCGCCTTTGACCGTCGGGTCATTGCAGATGACGATACATTCCCGGCCTGAGACCCGGCCAATTCCGGTGATGATTCCGGCACCCGGGACCTCGAACTCATACATATCATGGCCGGCGAGTTGTGAGAGTTCCAGGAACGGTGATCCGGGGTCAAGCAAGCGCTCAACGCGGTCTCGGGGGAGCAGCTTACCACGCGAGACGTGCTTCTCTTTCGCCCGCTCTGATCCGCCTTTGGCATAATGCGCAACGAGCCGTTGCAAATCGTCCGTCAGCGCATCCATTGACGCGCGATTTTTGGCAAATTCTGTGCTGGTTGTGTCGATCTTGGAAGAGAGAACGGGCATGATCGGGTGAGTAGGGGGCAATCCCTGGCAAGGCAATGCAGGAATCCGCTTGATCCGGGGCATGATTTATGTTCGCTGGCGCAACGCCTCTTATCCACTCAAAAGTCATTACCCAAAGACAAGGTCATACATCATGCGGTCCGGAATGAGGACTGCCGCCAGAAACGGAATGATTAGCGTTCCGACAACCGTTATGCGCCCCGCCCAGCGATGCAGCGGCCAGCGTTTCTGGTTCAATGCAAAAAGTACCAACACAATCCAGAAGGTCGTAAACGGTATCGTCCAGTGCAGCGCGCTCCAATGTCCGCGACTGGGGTGCGTAATGAAGAGGGCTGTAAAGGTCGTCTCAACGAGGCAAACCGCCGTGAAAATGCCAATCCATCTGTGCCATTTGCGTCCCTTGGGTAGGACGAACAGGCTTATTCCGCCGATCAACGCGGCGGTCGCCGATACGGCATGTATCTGAATGATGGGCGGGCTTTGGATGAAGGCCGATAAATCCATGGCAGGGCTCCAGCAAGGGTTTGCCGAGTTCCTGAAAATCCTTTTACGCCGCCTTTAAACCGCTTTGTCGCGAACGGGCTGGATTTCGCCGCGAATTTCCGTCACGCTCAAACCACGACGCGTGAATGGAGCCGTTAAGAACAGGCTATGGAATCCTGGACACGATATAGCGAAGGCTTGCTCCTCGTCGCGGGGTCACTCTTTTTTACAGTGACGGACCCTTACGGGGCTACGGCAGACCTCTCGCGCGCGTGGGCCTTCTTCTACTGGCTGCTCTGTCTAGGGGCTGGGGCGATTGTGGGACATGTCACCTATCGCTTGGTGACGGCTCGCAAAATATCTGGCGGCGCGGTCGTGCCTTCTGCGACAGCGATATTG
>JBCBGR010000105.1:0-8335 GCA_038526555.1 Pseudomonadota bacterium | reverse complement strand
ATGGCGTGTTCCTCGACAATGCGCATACGGAGTCGGACGAGGCCTTATTCGGCTTCATCAACCGGGCGCTGCGAGGTGAAATTCCGGGGCTGCTTCTAGCCTCACGCGTGGCGCCGACAGATTGGGGGGTAAGCTTGCCCGACCTGCAATCTCGTCTCTCCGCCATGCCCAAGATCGAACTCTTTGAGCCCGATGATGAGAGCCTCCAGCCCATCACTCAGGTTTTGTTTGAACGCCGCGGTCGGACGGTTAGCCGAGATGTGGTGGACTATCTTCTGAAATATACGGACCGATCGATCCCGGCTTTGCAGGAGA
Source organism: Pseudomonadota bacterium (assembly GCA_038526555.1). Classification (GTDB taxonomy): domain Bacteria; phylum Pseudomonadota; class Alphaproteobacteria; order Caulobacterales; family Maricaulaceae; genus Litorimonas. Next base: position 8,020 of record JBCBGR010000105.1, on the reverse strand, counting down.
CGATCCGTATGATTGATGAGGCGGCGTCGAGCGCTAAGGCGGATGTCACCAAAGCCTTTGCGAGCAAGGTCGTTCGCGAAAATCTGGACCTGTTTGATTAGGCCCTAGAACTCCACCTTCTGGCCATCCCACGCAAACAGATGACCTGTGTCGCTTGGCGAGACCTGATCGATGACCTCAAGCAGTTGTCCGGCTGAATAGTCAGGTGTGAACAGCTTTCCATCCGGTACATTGCCTTGAAAGGGCTTGGAGAGACTCGTGTCGACAGTGCCAGGGTGCAGGCCGATAATGACCTGTTGTTTGAAGCGCCGCCCCACTTCAATAGACAGCGTTTTGAGCATCATGTTGAGCGCTGCTTTGGAGGCTCGGTAGGCATACCAGCCGCCCAAGCGATTATCTGAAATGGACCCGACCCGCGCAGAAAGCGCCGCAAAGACTGCTTTGCCGTCGCGGCGTAACAGCGGCAGAAAATATTTGGCGGTTAGGGCAGGGCCAAATGTGTTGACTGCGAAGCTCGTCCGCATAGCGTCCAAATCGAGCGCCCGCATATTCTTCTCTGGCGCAATGCCCTGACCTTGCAGCAGGCCAGTCGCGACAATGATGAGGTCGAACGGGCCGACTTCGTCCAGCGCTTGTGTGGCCGCGATCACGCTGTCTTCATCCAGAAAGTCAAAGGTAAGGTTGCGCACTTTGGGCGACAGATGAGAGGCACCACTGCGAGAGAGCGCATGGACGGCTTCGACTTTATCGCTGGCGGCGAGCGCATCGACAAAGGCTCCGCCGATCCCGCCCGTGCTGCCGACCACGACCGCGCGGATTGGCGTGTCAAAACTCTCAAGCATGCTTCGTCTCTTTATTCTTGTTGCGGCGGCAGCGTTCCGAGCAATATTTGACCTCGTCCCAATTGCGTTCCCATTTCTTGCGCCAGCTAAACGGTTTCCCGCAGGTCGCGCAGCCCTTGGACGGCAGGTAGGATTTATTGCCCTTGCTCACGGGCTTGATACGGGAGCTATCGTGAAACGGTTGGGGCGACCCGCGCGTAGTCAGGGTGATGACACAGCTTGTTCCGATCTTCGCCGACCACCTCTCGCACAGCCTGTCTGCGCTACAGTTTGCCGACAAGGCCACAGCGCGCATTCTTATGGTCGAAGTGAAAGAGGAGGCGGAAAGCGTCCCGCATCACCGAAAAAAGCTAATCTTTCTCTTCTCCGCGATGCGGCACTTTGCGGAAGAACTTCGCAAGGACGGCTGGTCCGTTGATTATGTCGAACCCACGGATTCTGAGAACACCCATAATTTCACCGACGAGGTGAAGCGCGCACTAGACCGCCACACGATTGAGGAGATCATTGTCTGCCAACCCGGCAATTGGCGGGTGCAGGAAGCCGTCAAAAGCTGGGAAGAGATGTTCGATCTCCGCGTCACAATCACGCCCGATGATCGCTTCATCAGCACGCCGGAGGAGTTCGCTGACTGGGCGGAGGGGCGCAAGCAGCTGCGTATGGAATATTTCTACCGCGATATGCGCCGGAAGACAGGTCTGCTTATGGACGGTGATAATCCGGAAGGTGGGCAGTGGAACTATGACAAGGAGAACCGTAAGCCGCCCAAGGGCGGGATGGATTACCCGAATCCGCCACGCTTTGAACCAGACGATATCACCCAAGCGGTGATCGATATGGTCAAAGCGGAATTTCCGAACCGCTTTGGCTCCATCGATGATTTTCATTGGGCAGTGACAAGGGATGACGCGCTGAAAGCCTTGGACGATTTCATCCAAAATCGCCTCAAAACCTTTGGCGACTTTCAGGATGCGATGGTGTCCGGCGAAGCGTTTATGTTTCACTCGCTCGTCGGCTTTTATCTCAATAGCGGTTTGCTTACGCCCCTAGAGGTTTGTGAGGCGGTGGCTGAGGCCTATGAAAAGGATGATGTCCCGCTCAACGCGGTCGAAGGTTATATCCGGCAGATCATTGGTTGGCGGGAATATATTCGCGGCATCTATTTCTTGAAAATGCCCGACTATCAGGACGAGAATTTTTTCGGAAATTGCCGTTACCTGCCGGAATTTTACTGGACGGGCGAGACGGATATGAATTGCCTGAAGCAGACCATCGATCAGACGATTGAGCACGCTTACGCCCACCATATTCAGCGCTTGATGGTGACGGGGAATTTTGCGCTGATTGCCGGGATTGACCCCTACAAAGTCCATGAATGGTATCTGGCGGTCTATGCGGATGCGTTTGAGTGGGTCGAAATGCCCAATGTAATCGGGATGAGCCTGTTTGGTGATGGCGGATTGCTGGGGTCGAAACCCTATGCCTCGTCAGGCAGCTACATCAACCGGATGAGTAATTACTGCAAGGATTGCCGCTATAAAGTTAGCAAACGCGTCGAGGAGGACGCGTGTCCGTTTAATTCCCTCTACTGGGATTTTCACATGCGCAATGCGGATAAGCTGCGCGGGAATAACCGCCTGAATATGGTCTACCGCAATCTCGACAAGATGGATGAGGAGACGAAGGCGGCGCTAAGAAAACGCGCGGATGACGTGCTCTCCTCAATCACGCCGAGCCATGCGGAGGATTACCTTTAGCCGCTCAGGGCTGCGGCAACGCCCCCACAATTGACACGTCAAACGTCCCAATGCCTTCGCGGAGCTTGATCGCTTCCGCATATTCCGGACTGTCCCAGAAGGCGCGGGCGGCCTCTTTGCTTGGCCAGGCACTGATGATAGTGGAGAGGTAATTTTGATCGCCTTCAGCCACGTCAATATCGGTTTCAAACACGACATAGCGCCCGCCATATTTGGCGTAAATCGGCGGGAGGGCGGCCGCATATTCCGCGAGTTCTCCAGGGCCGTAACCTTTGCCTTGGACGATCATGTAAGCGCCAATGGGCTCAGATTGGGTGACGGGTGTGGGCTCAGTTGCGGGCTCTTGCGCGGTCTCAGCCGCTGTGCAGCCGACAAGCGCTAGCGCGCCTATTGCCAATAGAAACTGTTTCATCATCATCTCCTCATGGCCCCACTAAAACGGAACATCACTTTCCACAGTAATGCGATCCCCGCCCGTCGGTTTGAACAGGCTCAAACGGTGAGCATGCAGCAAGAGGCGCGGGCTGGCGGCAAGGGCTTCGCCTTCCGCATAAAACTCATCGCCCAATATCGGATGTCCGATGGCGAGCAGATGGACACGCAGCTGATGGCTCCGGCCTGTGAGCGGGGTGAGTTCAAGCCGCGTGCGATCCTCAAAACGCTCTAAGACTTTCCAATCCGTCTGGCTCGGACGACCCTGTTCATGACACACCATTTGCAGGGGGCGGTTGGGCCAGTCAGCGCGTAAGGGCAGGTCGATATGGCCGCTGTCTCCGTCCACCACACCGTCAACCACAGCGATATAGGTTTTTGCCAAATGTCGCCGCTCAAACTGAAGCCCCAAATGGCGCTGCGCGGCTTTATTGCGGGCGAAAACCATGACGCCCGATGTGGCCATATCCAAGCGGTGAACGGTGAGCGCTTCCGGGTGGAGTTCACGCAGCCGCGCCTCCACACAATCCGGTTCTGTCTTTCCAGGAACGGAGAGGAGTCCTGCCGGTTTATCGATGAAGAGGATGTCTTCATCCTCCCATAAGATTTTCAGGGCTTCAGTGATCAGAGACGCTCGGCAATCACGTCTTCGCCGTCCAGTCGGAGGCCGATTTCACCGCGTAAGAGCGCCAGCGCATCTTCGCCGAACACCTTCCGCCGCCAGCCTTTGAGAGCCGGGACGTCGGCCTTGTCCTGAAACGCTGCGATCTGATCGATGTCCCGCGCACCTGCCACCAAGCGAGGGGCAATGCCTTCGACTTCGGTGCGCAGGCGCAAGAGTGTTTTCAGCATCTCCACACGTGGACCTAAATTAGGTGGCATGGCCGTCGGCTTGGGCACATCCGGCGCGTAGGTCTCCATATTGTCGAGCGCGTAATTCATCCGCTCAATCAGGCTTTTCGCAGGTTTGGAGCGTTCAAATCCTCGCGGAATACCCCGCAACTTGCCAAGCGCCTCCAGACTGCGCGGCTTCTGGGTCGCGAGATCATACATGGCGTCATCTTTGAGGATGCGTCGCCGGGGAACGTCTTTTTCAATCGCTTGTTCTTCCCGCCAGGCCGCTGCTGCCCGTAGGGCCGCCATATAGGGTTTGCGCGGATTGCGGATTTTAAGCCTTTGCCACGCATTTTCCGGATCGAATGTGTAAAGGCTTTCGTCCATCTGCGGAGCCATCTCTTCCATCACCCAGGGCAGGCGTCCTGCATCTTCAAGTTCATCGACAAGCGGTGGGAAGAGATCGCGCAAATGGGTGACGTCCGCGAGCGCGTAAGCGAGCTGCTTGTCCGAGAGCGGACGACGGGACCAATCCGTGAACCGCGCGCCCTTATCGAGGCTGATACCCAAGCGCCCTTTGACGAGGCCGCCATAGCCGACACTATCGCCAAAGCCCGCCGCCATAGCTGCGACTTGCGTGTCGAAAATCGGGCCGGGGACGGTCTTGTCGCACAGCTCGTAGAAGATCTCCATGTCCTGCCGGGCGGCATGCAGCACCTTCACAAGCTGGTCATCCATAAGGAGATCAACGAAGGGCGCGAGGTCGATATCGTCCGACAGCGGATCGACAATGACCTCATCCTCCGGCGTTGCGAGCTGGATCAGGCAGAGGATCGAGTAGAAAGTCGTCTCCCGCATGAACTCCGTGTCGACGCAGACAAAGTCATGCTCGCGGGCCGCCTCGCAAAAAGCTTCCAGCGCCTCCGTGTCCCGGATGACGGTAATATCGCTTTGGGGGTTCAAAATCAGGGCTGCTTAAGCTGTGCCGTGAGCGCCAAAATGCTTGCGCAAGAGGTCGAAGGTGGCGGCCCAGCTCTGATCGGCGGCTGACTTGTTATATTTAAGGCCGAGATCGGCATCATCCGCTTCCGGGACCATAAAGGCGTGTTTTGTGTTGCCAAAGCTCATAACGGTCCAGTCGCAGCCTGCGGCCACCATCTCGTCCTGCACGGTGCGCAAGCTGTCCGGGTCGGCCATCGGATCGTCATAGCCATGGCAGATGAGGACATCGGCTGTGATGGTGTTTTTGGGCAGGTCCGGCGCGTCGAGCAGGCCGTGATAGGAGATAGCCGCTTTCAGATCGAGACCCGCGCGCGCCATATCCAATGTACAGAGACCGCCAAAGCAGAAGCCAATCGCGGCCATATGATCCGCATCGACTTCGTCCAGAGCCGCTGCGCCGTCATACCCGGCTTTCAAGCGTGAGAGCAGGGCGCTGCGATCTTCCTTGAGTGGACCCATGAAGCCCATCTTGTCATCGACTGTTTCGGGGCGTGCGCCGCTGCCATAATTATCCAGCGCGACACCGACATAGCCATTGGCCGCCATCTGGATCGCGACACCTTCCGCAAAATCATCACGACCGCCCCAGGCATGGTTGACGAGCACAGCGGGACGGGCGCTCGCGACCGTCTCATCATAGGCCAGAAAGCCGATACAGACCGTGTCGCCGTCTTTATATTCAAAGGTGCGGGTCGTGATTGTCATGTCGCCTCTCAAATTTTGGAAGAAAAAGTCCCTTTATTGATGCCAGATAGTGCGACTCTGCCCGCCCTGAAAGCCCGCCTTAACCAAAAATTGACTCTATTTCGGCAGCCTAAGCCCCAAATGTGACTGGAGGCGACCATGCCCACCCAAAATTCGACTTTGATGCTGGCCCTGACAGCGGGCGCACTAGTGCTCACCGCATGCTCAACAGTGCCGAATAATCCCAATTATCAGTACTCCTCGAAATATGGGCAGGCGGGTACGGATACGATGCAGGTCGCAGAGGCCTGGCCGAGCCAAACGCAGCCCGTTCAGGCACAAGAGATGACGCCCGTTCAGCAAAGCCAACCAACGCTCGCCAGCTCACAAACGCCTGCACCGTCCACCTCACCGACCGAGCAGGCTTACAATGCCGATCAAATGGTCGGCACGCCGGGTTATGAAATGATGCGGGCCCAATCACAGCAAGCCCAGCCACAGCAGGTTACAGTGCCAGCTCCGCAAGTCCTCCAACCTCAGCCCGTACCATCACAGGCAACTGGGCCGCGTGAAGTTACGTATGACTATGCGCAGAACATGATCGGTAACACGCCACCGTCCGCGCCTACGCCACTGGATACGCAGCCCGTTCCCGGCACAGCGGTCAATACGCAGACAGGCTATAGCTATCAGGTTCAGCCCGGTGACACGGTCTATAACATCTCGCGCCGCCTTTGCGTTCCGATTACGGACATTACGACCCCGAACGGTATCGGCACTGATTACGCCATCGCGATTGGCCAGACACTCACGCTTCCCAACACACGTTGCTAACAACAGAAACCGCGTCCGCGCCTAACCTGTCGATTTATCGTGCATGACAGCGCTGTCTTTGTTATGAAACAGCATGCGTAATCGGTTTGCCAAAATTCTCGCCACACTCGGCCCAGCGTCATCTGCGCCGGATACAATGCGCCTGCTGCATGAAGTGGGGGTGGATGCGTTTCGTTTGAACTTCAGCCACGGCAGCCACGAGGATCACAAAAAAAACATCGACCGTATCCGCGCAATTCAGGCGCAGTTGGGTCGGCCCATCGCTATCGTCGCTGATATGCAAGGCCCAAAGCTGCGCGTTGGAGAGATGGGGACCGGATTAGAACTCCGCTATGGTGACACGGTTCAAATCCGGGAAAGCAGCGAGGCGTCAGACGGTGACATTGTTCATTCCCATTCCGAGCTGACAGCCATTCTGGAAGAAGGGCTCGTCCTGAAATTCGATGACGGTAAACTTCAAGTCACGATGCTCAATGAGCGCGAGGCGCGGGTCGATGTGCCCGGCCTGCTGAAATCTCGCAAAGGGATTAATGTTGTCAATCGCGTCCTGCCGATGAGTGCGATGACGGAGAAGGACCGCAAAGACATGACCTTCGCGCTAGAACATGGCGCGGACTGGATCGCGCTATCCTTTGTGCAGAACGCCCGCGACGTGATGGATGCGCGCAAAGTCATCGGCGACAAGGCCGGGATTATCGTCAAAATCGAAAAGCCTTCAGCGGTTGAGGATTTGGACTCGATCCTCTCCATTGCAGATGCCGCCATGGTCGCGCGTGGGGATCTCGGTGTGGAACTGCCCTTGGAACGTGTCCCGGTCGTTCAACGTCGCATCATTCGCAAAGGTCGCGAACTCGGCAAGCCTGTGATTGTGGCGACACATATGCTGGAGAGCATGATTGATGCGCCAACGCCGACACGGGCGGAAGCATCTGACGTGGCGACGGCTATCTACCAAGGTGCAGATTGCGTCATGCTGTCCGCAGAAACAGCCGTAGGGCGTCACCCGGCGACGGCTGTGGCGATTATGGACCGCATTATCTGCGCGGCGGAAGGCGATCCGATCCTGTGGGAATATTTCAGCCAGACCGAATTGCCGCATCAACCCAGTGCCGAAGACGCCGTGTCGCGCTCAGTCAAAACGGTCGCTGAAACACTCGAGGCCAAGGCCGTGTTTGGCTATACGCGCACCGGGTCGACAGCCCGCCGGATCGCGCGGGAACGTCCGGCCTGTCGTGTCATTGGCCTGACCCCAGACCCAGCCATGGCATCGCAACTCGCCTTGGTCTGGGGCACGCACCCGATTGTCACGGATGACCCAGACTCTTTTGAAGATATGTTGGAGCAGGTGCGGGCGATTGCGCGGGGGCTCGGTCTCAATGATGGGGATCGCTACATTATCAGCGCAGGTGTCCCGTTTGGCGTGCCGGGGACGACCAACACGCTGAAAATCGATACGCTTTAGCCCAAAAAAGAAGGCCAGCCGCGTGGGCGACTGACCTTCAAGGAGAGCTGTTTTGTGAAGCTTAGAGCTTCGCTTTCACCGTAAAGCGGACGTTCCGTCCTGGCAGCGGCACTTCATCCTTTAGGAAGGATGAGTGCAGGCGCGCATCTTCATCAAACACATTGTCGACGCCC
>JBCBGR010000104.1:0-8370 GCA_038526555.1 Pseudomonadota bacterium | reverse complement strand
ACCGAGGACCGCTTCATCAAGCCCCAGGTCCGGTTCCTCCACGATTTGAGGCGGCGTCGCGATGGCCGCATCATATTCGGATTGTGTGATGTAGAGGTTTGCGCGCATGCGAGAGAGCACAAGGTGAGAGCGAGCAACCGCCCGATCATAATGGCGACGCGGGTTAAACCGACTTGGGGCCTGTGCCAGCCCGGCGAGCATCGCCGCCTCGGCCAGATTCAGATCACGCGCGCTTTTGCCAAAGAAAATCTGACTACCCGCTTCGGCTCCAAAAATGCGCGGGCCTAGACTGACGCGATTGATGTAAAGCTCCAGGATTTCCGGTTTAGAAAGCACCGCTTCCATATCACGGGCGAGTAGGGCCTCTTGGAACTTCCGGCGATAGGTCTTTTCCGGGGTCAAGATCATCAGCTTGACCAGCTGTTGCGTCAGCGTTGATCCGCCCTGACTACGACCGCCTGATTGCATATTGTTCACAAGCGCCCGCAAAATCGCGCGGTTATCGACGCCTTCATGTTCAAAGAAGCGCTCATCCTCAATCGCCAGCACCGCATTCGGTAGGTGCGCTGGCATTTCATCGAGTTTTAAAGGCTGGCCAATCCAGGGACCACGATGGCCGATCATCCGGCCATTCCGATCAATCAGGGTAATCGTATCTTGCAGATTGAGCTGCCACATTGTTTCCTTGTCAGGCAGGCTCGGCAGCCCATCGAGGAGGTAAGCGCGGCCAATAACAAACACTGTGGCACAGATTGCAGTAAACCCACCGAGGATACCCATGGCCCAAACCGTGCGCTTTCTGCGCACCGATGTTTCCACCACATTGATATCTGCCCGATAGGTCGGCATATCAGTCTTCTATCCGGCCTTGTCCCATTTGATAACTCTCTTCCGCATGACAGATCATACAACTACATCAGAGCCAGATGCGCCGTTCTGGGAAATAAAATCTCTCACCGAGATGTCGGCTGCTGAATGGGAAAGTCTGTGTGATGGGTGTGGCAAATGCTGTCTGATCCGGCTGGAGGATGATGAAACGGGCGCTGTGTACACGACAGACGCACATTGCCATCTCTTTGATAATAAAACGTGTCGCTGCACGGATTATGCCAATCGAAAAGCGAAAGTTCCGGACTGCGTGATCCTGAAACCGGGCAATATTAAGGCGCTGAAATGGATGCCGCAGACGTGTGCATACAGGCGTTTGTCAGAAGGCAAGGGACTTGCCGATTGGCACCCGCTCGTGTCCGGTGACCCCAATTCTGTTCATGATGCGGGTATGAGTGTTCAGGATGCAACCGTCAGTGAAGTCGGATTGAATGAGCCCCAACTCATGGCGCGCATAACGGTGTGGCCCGGTGAGCCAGACTGGGACGCCTGAGTCGGAGATTGCTTTCATCCCCGCCTTAGTTGCGTTTCATTCGCAAGAAGTGAATGGTTTCAATATCAAAGAGGTGAAACGTCGCACAGTTTTAGCTGGCTTTCGCATGATTACGCCGTTGCAATGCGGGGTGTCGCCATTTAGGTTTCTATCCGAAATCTGGCCCGTGATGAGTCTTCACCAAGTGCTTGTCGTGCCGACTGTCTGTTGAGGTTCGAATGCCCGATCTTTTGATCGAATATCTACCCGTGCTGATGATGTTTGCCATCGCGCTAGTGCTTTCCATCGCTTTTTTGCTTGTACCTGCGGTTATCGCGCCTGCTGATCCAGATGCTGAGAAGGTCTCAACATATGAATGCGGGTTTGAAGCCTTTGATGACTCGCGGATGAAATTTGATGTTCGCTTCTACCTCGTCGCGATCTTGTTCATCATCTTCGATATTGAAGTGGCATTCCTTTTTCCGATCGCCGTTAGTCTCGACATGGTTGGGGTGTTCGGTTGGGTGATCATGGTCATCTTCCTGCTCGAGTTGCTCGCCGGCCTTGTCTATGCGTGGAAAATCGGCGCGCTGGATTGGGAATAGGCAGCCAGGAGAAACGAAATGAGTAATGTTCTGATGCCAAACGGGGCGGCTGCACGCGACCTAGGAACACCTGCTTACAATCCCGGTCTGCATGACGCGGGATTTGACGGTTTGTCCGACCAACTGGCGGATAAGGGTTTTATCACGGCTGCGAGTGATGATCTGATCACATGGGCGCGGACCGGTTCCCTGATGTGGATGACATTCGGTTTGGCCTGCTGTGCGGTTGAAATGATGCAGGCGTCTATGCCGCGCTACGATCTGGAGCGTTTTGGCTTTGCGCCGCGGGCTTCCCCGCGCCAGAGTGACGTCATGATCGTCGCGGGAACGCTCACGAACAAAATGGCGCCTGCGCTTCGTAAGGTTTATGACCAGATGCCCAACCCGCGCTATGTGATCTCAATGGGGTCCTGCGCGAATGGTGGCGGCTACTACCATTACAGCTATTCCGTTGTGCGAGGTTGTGACCGCATCGTGCCCGTGGATGTTTATGTGCCGGGGTGCCCACCGACCGCCGAAGGTCTTATTTACGGCATTCTCCAATTGCAGAAAAAGATCCGTCGGGAAGGGAGCATCATCCGATGACCGACACGGTATCAGATCGCTGGGCAGATATTCGCGACCATATTGAGGCGCATCACGCCGATAATATTCAGGATATGTCGGAAGCGCACGGTGAGCTTACGGTCACGGTCCGCCGGGCTGCGATCCTGAATGTCATCGCGTTTCTTCGTGATGATCCGATCTGTCGCTTCAATCAACTGACAGATCTCTGCGGGGTCGATTATCCGGGTCGGGCAAGACGTTTTGAAGTCGTTTATCACCTGCTCAGCATGGCGCATAATAAGCGCCTGCGCGTGAAGTGCACAACTGACGAAGAAGAAGCGGTCATGTCTGTGGTCTCGCTGTTCCCCAATGCCGATTGGTATGAGCGGGAAGCCTTCGACATGTATGGCATTATCTTCGATCAGCATCCGGACCTTCGCCGTATCCTGACTGATTATGGGTTTGAAGGGCATCCGCTGCGTAAGGACTTCCCGCTGACCGGCTTTGTCGAAGTCCGCTATGATGAAGAGCGCAAGGAAGTGGTCTACGAGCCCGTTGTGCTACAGCAGGAATACCGTTCCTTCGATTTCCTTTCCCCATGGGAAGGCGCGAAATACATTCTGCCGGGCGATGAAAAGGTTGACGAAAGCCAGTGATGCTTCGTTTCGCTTCGATAGTCCTGTCTTTGGTGTGTCTTTCCGCGTGTAATGCGCTGGAAGCCCCAAGCGCTGACGATATCGTCTCGTCAGACGATGATCGCATGCTTTTTGCTCTCCATCATGTTCCCAAATTATCTTATTCGGAGGCGCTCTCTTGTTTGAATGTTGCAAGAATGTCTCAGGCTGAGTTCGACGCAGACCAGAGTTCTATGGGGCGGTTGATGGCCAACCACATGTCTGATTTCTATGGAGAGTTGGTAAAGGTAGGCGCTGCATCTGGTGCAAAAAAGTCAGATATATTTGAAGGTGGCCAATTCAAGTCGGATGTCGAGCGCGAAGAGGCGATTTTAACTGGTGGTATTATTGCACGTTCAAGAAAATGCGGAGAAATGTTTGGCGCTGCTGCGACATCGTCAGGCTTTTCAAGCGCTGAATTGATTTCAGAGATGATTGAGATCACTGGGACTGAAGCGTCTCCTGAGACCCGTCTTGGGCTGATTATAATCGGAAGTGCTGCCTCTGCGCTTAACCAGCAGGGTGATGAGGTTGTTGTGGAGTGTGCCTCTGTTTTGCGCGGTTATCATCCAACTTTCGTCGATCTGGACACGCAGTCATTGACTTGGATGATCGCTTTGGAAAATGCCGTCGAAACTGAACTCGTTGACGAGACGAAGTTTGAAGACATTTCTTCTGCATTTGTCTCCCTGCAAAGTAATCCGGGGCAAAATTTTTCCGACAATGATGCCTACTCTCAAGAGCATCAGCGATGCCGTGACTTAGCTGATCAGGCGATTGCAGATGCCAGGGATGGAGTAAACTAATGGCGAGCACTGAAGCCCTGATCACCGACGAGGAAGATCGTCGCTTTACAATCAATTTTGGTCCGCAGCACCCTGCGGCGCACGGCGTGTTGCGTCTTGTGCTGGAGCTGGAAGGTGAGATCGTGGAGCGCGTTGATCCGCATATCGGCCTACTGCATCGCGGCACTGAAAAGCTGATTGAGCATAAGACTTATCTGCAGGCGATCCCATATTTTGACCGTCTCGATTACGTCGCGCCGATGAACCAGGAACATGCCTTCTGTCTCGCGATGGAGCGCTTGGCGGGTATCGAAGTGCCGCGTCGCGCGCAGTTCATACGCGTTGTTTATTGCGAGATTGGGCGCATTCTTTCGCACCTTCTGAACATCACCACGCAAGCCATGGATGTGGGGGCTTTGACGCCGCCGCTCTGGGGCTTTGAAGAGCGTGAAAAGCTCATGGTGTTTTACGAGCGGGCATGTGGCGCACGGATGCACTCCAATTACTTTCGCCCCGGCGGCGTTCATCAGGACCTGCCGCCTGCACTGATCAATGATATTCTGGTTTGGTGTGACCAATTCCCGGATCGTCTGGCCGAGATCGAAACGCTACTCACTGAGAACCGTATCTTCAAGCAGCGCAATGTCGACATTGGCGTCGTGTCCAAGCAGGATTGCTACGACTGGGGCTTTACGGGCGTCATGGTGCGTGGCTCCGGTATCCCGTGGGATCTGCGCCGCGCGCAGCCTTATGAAGTCTACAGCGAACTCGATTTTAAAATCCCGCTCGGCAAGAATGGCGATTGCTACGACCGCTATCTCTGCCGTGTTGATGAGATGTATGAATCTGTGAAGATCATGAAGCAGGCCCTGGAAATGATGCCAGAAGGCCCAGTCATGGTCGAAGACAATAAATTTGTCCCACCGCGTCGGGCCGAGATGAAGCAGTCCATGGAAGCGCTCATCCACCACTTCAAACATTACACTGAAGGGTTGAAAGTGCCTGCGGGTGAAATTTATGCGGCGGTTGAAGCGCCGAAGGGTGAGTTTGGCGTTTATTTGGTCTCTGACGGAACGAACACGCCATATCGTTGTAAGATTCGCGCGCCGGGCTTCACCCATTTGGCGGCGATGGACTATCTGAATAAGGGTCATATGTTGGCAGACGTTTCGGCCATTCTCGGCTCCCTGGACATTGTTTTTGGGGAGGTTGACCGATGAGTGCGCCCCGCATGGCAGCCAACCAGCCGACCGATGTTTCGCTGTCGGCAGACGCCAAGGCTAACATTGATCGTTGGATCAAAAAATATCCCGAAGGGCGCCAGCGCTCTGCATTGCTGCCTGCACTCTGGATTGCGCAGAAAGATGCAGGCGGTTGGTTGCCGGAAGTCATCTTGCGCGAGATCGGCGATATTCTCGGTATGGCCTACATCCGTGTGTATGAGGTCGCGACCTTCTACACGATGTATAATCTCGCGCCCGTTGGGAAATATCACATCCAGCTGTGTGGGACGACGCCGTGCTGGCTGCGAGGCTCGGATGCTTTGAAGGATGTTCTGGCGCGTCGCGTGGGTCCGCAAAATACGGTCAGTAAAGACGGTAATTTTAGTTGGCTTGAAGTCGAGTGCTTAGGCGCTTGCGCCAACGCGCCCATGATGCAGGTTTCCGCCGACGTGGATGAAGATCCTTATTATGAAGATTTGACACCTGAGTCGCTTGAAGCGCTTCTAGATGATCTGGCTGATGGGAAAGAGGTCTCGCGTGGGCCTCAAAATGGGCGTCTGAACTCTGCACCAGAGGGTGGCCGAACAACACTTCTGGGTGAGGGGCATTTCCACAAACAAAAGCTGATCAACCTTCCCAACACGGATAAGAAGGTAAAGCTCAACTATTATGAGTGGGACCCGAAAGAACGTCGCGCCACGAAGGGTGGCTGGGTTGATCCGAAACGCAAAGCGAGTGCTGATCCGAAGAAGCGATCCGGCAATCTCGGGCGTGATCTCACCAAAGGTCTTGTCGATGATGATCCAAAAAAGGGTCTGCCGAAGCGTTCCTCCAAGCCGAAGCCTCAAGTCATCTACACAGATGGTCCAACGGACGGCGAGCCGGATGATCTCAAAAAAATCAAAGGGATCGGCCCCGTCTTTGAAGCGGAACTGAACGATAAAGGTGTTTACTATTACCGTCAGATCGCCGCTTGGAAGAAATCTGACATCAAGGCGATTGAGGAAATCATTGAGAAATTCCCTGGTCGGATTGAGCGTGATGAGTGGGTAAACCAGGCAAAGGTTCTAGCCAAAGGGCCTGCTAAGACCAAGGCAAAACCCAAAAAGAAAACTGTGAAGGACAAGGCCTAGGACTATGGCTCAGCTTCTCCAGGATAAAGACCGGATTTTCACCAACCTCTATGGTCACCAGGATTGGTCGCTCGATGCGGCGCGCCAGCGTGGTGCGTGGCTCGGCACGTCAGAGATGATCGCCCAAGGGCGGGACTGGATCATTGACCAAGTCAAAGCGTCTGGCCTTCGGGGTCGCGGCGGCGCAGGCTTCCCAACGGGCCTTAAATGGTCCTTCATGCCCAAGGAAGTGGGTGAGCGCCCGCATTACCTTGTCGTAAATGCGGACGAATCTGAGCCAGGAACGTGTAAAGACCGGGAAATGATGCGCAATGACCCGCATCTCCTCATTGAGGGCTGTCTTGTCGCGTCATTCGCGATGCAAGCGCACGCTTGCTACATCTACTTGCGGGGTGAATATACGTTTGAACGTCAGCGTCTGCAAAAGGCTGTTGACGAAGCTTATGCAGCGGGTCTGATTGGCAAGAATGCCTGCGGAACAGGCTGGGACTTTGACCTCTACGTCCACCACGGGGCTGGTGCCTATATTTGTGGCGAAGAGACTGCGCTACTCGAAAGCCTTGAGGGCAAGAAAGGTCAACCTCGCCTGAAACCACCATTCCCGGCGAATGCAGGTCTTTATGGCTGCCCGACGACCGTGAATAATGTAGAGTCGATTGCCGTCGTGCCGACAATTCTACGCCGTGGCGCAGATTGGTTCTCCAGCTTCGGACGCGACAATAATAAAGGCACGAAAGTCTTCTCCATCTCAGGGCATGTGAACAAGCCCTGTAATGTGGAGGAGGCGCTGTCCATTCCGATGAAAACGCTCATTGAGGAATATGCAGGCGGTGTTCGCGGCGGCTGGGATAATCTGAAAGCCGTCATTCCTGGCGGCTCTTCGGTTCCGCTGCTGCCGAAAGAGATTTGCGACAATGTCCTGATGGATTTCGATGCGCTTCGCGAGCATCAGTCTGGTCTGGGGACTGCAGCCGTCATCGTAATGGACCAATCGACCGATGTCGTTAAAGCGATTGCGCGCCTGTCCTACTTCTACAAACATGAAAGCTGCGGCCAATGTACGCCTTGCCGGGAAGGTACGGGTTGGATGTGGCGCGTGATGGAGCGCATGGTCCGCGGCGAAGCTGAAACGCATGAAATTGATATGCTGCTGGATGTGTCCAAGCAGGTGGAAGGTCATACGATTTGTGCGCTCGGCGATGCAGCCGCTTGGCCGATCCAAGGTCTGATCCGTCACTTCCGTCACGAGATCGAAGATCGCATCAACCAATATCGCGCGGGACGTCCAGTCTTCGTGCAGGCGGCTGAGTAGTCACGTGACCGAAGCGTTTTTCATTTTTTTATTTGCGATTTTCATGATTGCAGTTGGTGCGTGGATGTATCTGTCGAACACTAGACGTCGTGAAGATGAAGGGCCGTTCAATGACTGATCTTCGCAAAATCCGGATTGATGGCGTCGAGCATGAAGTGCCGGCCGATTACACAATCATGCAGGCGTGTGAGGAATATGGTGGGGCGGAAATTCCGCGTTTCTGCTATCACGAACGCCTCTCTGTGGCGGGTAACTGCCGCATGTGCTTGGTTGAATGGGAGGGGGCGCCGAAGCCGCAGGCCTCTTGCGCACTGCAGGTCAAAGACCTCCGCCCGAACCGGGACGGCAGCCCGGCTCATATCAAGACCAACTCTCCTCTCGTCAAGAAAGCGCGGGAAGGCGTGATGGAGTTCCTTCTGATCAACCACCCGTTGGATTGCCCAATCTGTGACCAAGGCGGGGAATGTGATCTGCAAGACCAAGCCATGGCTTACGGTCGCGACGCGTCTCGCTTTGAAGAGAATAAACGCGCGGTTGATGACAAGCATATGGGGCCGCTGGTCAACACGATCATGACGCGCTGTATTCAGTGTACGCGCTGCGTTCGCTTCGTGACTGAGGTCGCAGGCGTTCAGGAAATCGGTCTTGTGAACCGCGGCGAAGACGCGGCGATCACGACTTATCTGGAAAAGTCACTGACCTCAGAACTGTCCGGCAATGTGATTGACCTTT
>JBCBGR010000103.1:0-8392 GCA_038526555.1 Pseudomonadota bacterium | reverse complement strand
CTAGTCGACGCCGCACAACCGTCATAAGGACACGTCATGAAATTCCTGGACCAAGCGAAAATCTATGTTCGCTCCGGCAATGGCGGAGCGGGTAGCGTATCCTTTCGCCGGGAGAAATATATCGAATTTGGCGGTCCGAATGGCGGAGATGGCGGACGTGGCGGGCATGTTTATATCGAAGCCACGCAGGACCTGAACACACTGATCGACTATCGCTATCGGCAGCATGCCAAGGCGGGCACAGGCGGGCATGGCATGGGCCGCGACCGAACAGGCGCCGCCGGGGATGATGTTGTCTTGAAAGTGCCCGTCGGCACGCAAGTGATCGATGCAGATACAGACGAGTTATTGATTGACCTGACGGAAGACGCCCAAAAGGTCATGCTCGCGCGTGGCGGTAATGGCGGCTGGGGCAATGCCCGGTTCAAATCCTCAACCAACCAAGCCCCACGCAATGCGAACCCGGGAGAGCCTGGCGAAGAACGGACCATTTGGCTTCGCCTGAAAGTCATTGCCGATGCCGGACTCGTGGGCTTGCCCAATGCCGGAAAATCGACATTCCTCGCCAATGTTTCGGCGGCCAAGCCGAAACAGGCGGATTATCCTTTTACCACGCTTCACCCCCATCTGGGTGTCGTCGATCTGGGTCCGGCTGAGCGGTTTGTCCTCGCGGATCTGCCTGGCCTGATCGAAGGGGCAGCAGAAGGTGCAGGCCTCGGTCACCGCTTTCTCGGCCATGTCGAACGCTGCGCCGCTGTTCTCCATCTGGTGGATGCGACCAGCGAAGACCCGTCAGAGAATTACCGCGTCATCCGGGGCGAACTCGATGCTTATGGGGCCGACCTCATCGATAAACCTGAACTCGTTGCGCTCACAAAATGTGAAACAGTTCCACCGGAAGAGTTGGATGCTGCGAAAGCCGAGCTTGAAGCCGAATGTGGGAAGACCGTCTTTCTGATCTCGTCTGTGGCCCGACAAGGGCTCAAGCCCTTGCTGTCAGCGGTTTACCAGCATGTGGACGCACGACGCACGCAAGAGCGGCAACCCGTTAAAGAAACAAGCGGATGGTCCCCCGTTTGAGAGACCTCTCTGCGTATAAACGAGTCGTCATCAAGGTCGGCTCTGCCCTTTTGATTGAGGATGGGGCGCTTCGACGCGCTTGGCTGACACGCCTCTGCGGGAATGTCGCTGATCTGAAATCGAACGGTACAGATATCATTATCGTATCCTCGGGCGCGGTCGCATTAGGCGCGAGAACACTCGGCCTGGACCGCTCCAAGCTTACACTGGCGCAGAAACAGGCTTGCGCAGCCGTTGGCCAATCGGCCCTTACCCATGCCTATGACGATGCGTTGGCTGCGTTTGGATTGCGATCCGCCCAAGCGCTTCTCACCATCGACGATACGGAAACGCGCCGGAGATGGCTGAACGCGCGGGCCACTCTGGAAACCCTGATTGATCTGGGCGTCGTGCCCATCGTCAACGAAAACGACACCGTCGCGACCGAAGAGATCCGCTATGGCGACAATGATCGCCTCGCCGCACGCACCGCGCAAATGACAGGGGCGGATTTGCTCATCCTTCTGTCTGATGTGGACGGTCTCTACACAGCAAATCCCAGACTATCCGAAGACGCGCGCCATATACCTGAGGTGAACACGATTACAGACGACATTATCGCGATGGGTGGAGATGCCAATGCAGCCTCAGGTGTCGGGTCAGGTGGTATGGCAACCAAACTCATGGCCGCGAAAATCTGCGTATCCGCAGGCTGTGACATGATCATTTGCGATGGCAATGACGAAGGCCCACTCCAGCGCCTCGCGGATGGGGCGCCCCATACTCTGTTCAAGTCCAACAAAGACCCCAAAAATGCCCGCGCGCAATGGATCGCCAATAGCCTCTCGCCGTCGGGACAATTACTCATTGATTCCGGCGCAGAAAGCGCTCTGAAAGATGGGCGAAGCCTACTCGCTGTTGGGTTGTCGTCCATTTCAGGTGACTTTGGAAAGGGTGACACGATTAGTGTTGTCAATCCCGCAGGACAAGAGTTAGCCCGCGGCCTGTCCTCTTATGATAGCCGTGATCTTCAGGGCATTTGTGGCTTGCGATCTGAGGAGATTACGCATCCAGCTGGCCCTGTTGTCATTCACCGGGATAATTTGGTGCTTCTATGACCTATCAACCCCAGAGTTTTGACACGTTGAACGACTATATGCTCGCGGTCGGGCAATCCGCCCGAGACGCGAGCCGTAACTTGGCAAAGCAGTCCGCCGAGACAAAGTCATCGGCGTTGAAGTCAGTCGCCCACAAGCTTCATACACATTTAGACACGATCCTTGCTGAAAACGCGAGAGATGTCGTATCAGGCGAACAAAATGGCTTGTCAGAAGCTATGCTGGATCGCCTCACGCTGACGCCAGACCGCGTTGAAGCCATGGCTGCAAGTGTCGAAGCCATTGCGGCGCAAGCTGACCCTGTGAATGCAGTTCTCGACGAATGGACACAGCCGAACGGACTGCACTTTCGCAAGGTCACAACACCGTTGGGTGTCATCGGCATGATCTATGAAAGCCGCCCTAACGTCACTGCGGACGCCGCCGCGCTCTGTTTGAAATCTGGCAACGCCGTCATTCTGCGCGGTGGCTCGGAAGCCGTTCACTCGAACCACGCGATTTACAAAGCCATCCAAGAGGCTCTCAAAGAAACGGGCATCCCACAAGCGAGTGTACAGCTGATCGCGACGCAGGACCGCGATGCTGTGGGACATTTGCTCGGCGGTTTGAATAGCACCGTCGACATGATCATCCCACGTGGTGGCAAGGGCTTGGTTGCGCGTGTTCAGACCGATGCGCGTGTTCCCGTGCTGGCTCACCTTGATGGGCTCAACCACACTTACATTCATACAGCGGCGGACTCAGCCATGGCGATTGATGTGATCGGGAACGCAAAAATGCGGCGTACGGGGATTTGCGGCGCGACAGAAACTGTCCTTGTTGATCAGGATATTGCGACGAACGTGATACCAAATCTTGTCGCCACACTGTCCGAACTTGGATGTGAAATCAGAGGTGATTCAAAAGCCCAAACGATCTCACCGAGTATCGAGACAGCGACTGAGGACGATTTCAACACGGAACACCTCGCAGCGATCCTCAACCTTGCCATTGTCGACAATCTCGATAGCGCCCTGCGCCATATTGAACGCTATGGCTCTGGACACACAGATGCCATCATCACGTCTGATGAGGCAACCGCTGAGCGTTTTCTGACCAGCGTCGATAGCGCCATTGTCCTCCACAACGCTTCAACACAGTTTGCGGATGGGGGCGAGTTTGGCTTTGGGGCCGAGATCGGCATTGCAACGGGACGCCTTCACGCCCGTGGCCCAGTCGGCGCACAGCACCTGACAAGCTATAAATATCAAGTGGTTGGGAACGGAACTTTACGTCCGTGACGGGATGGACAGGACTCTCTATCGGTCTATTTGGTGGATCGTTTAATCCCGCCCATGCAGGCCATCGGCATGTGGCCAATGCGGGCTTGCGCGAACTGGGGCTCGACCAAGTCTGGTGGCTCGTCAGTCCTCAAAATCCTTTAAAACCGGCACAGCCCAGTGCGGACGCCCGCGCCAAAACCGTTCATGCGCTCAACCTGCCTTACGCCATGCGGGTCAGCCATATCGAAAGCCTGTTACAGACGCGCTACACGGTCGAACTGATCCGGAAGCTGACGCGGCGGGATCAGACGAGTCGTTTCGTCTATATGATTGGATCTGATAATCTGGCGCAAATGCCGCAATGGGAAGATTGGCAGGACTTGTTTCGTTTGATCCCCATCGCGGTGATCGCCCGCCCCGGCGAAGCCACACGGTCGCGTATGGGGCGTGTGGCGCGTCAGTTTGCGCGATACCGCATTCCTGAGTCGGAAAGCCACACGCTCAAAGACCGCGCGCCCCCTGCTTGGACTTATCTGACACTCCCGCTCAACCCGCTCTCATCCTCTGCGATTCGTGCTACTGAGGCTGTCGACCCAACATGGTTTTGACAGGTTGGATGTGATAAGCGGCTCGAAAATCTAAAACCAAGGAGACAGATCCTGTCAGACGCAACTACACATGACATCTATCTGGACGCGGGCACGCCAGAAGGCGATGCGCTGCACACAGATGCCGAGAAACTATCCCAATACGTTCAGGACATCCTCGATGATAACTCGGCGCAGGATATTCTTGAAATCGATATACGCGGGAAATCCTCGGTCGCAGACTACATGATCGTGGCTTCGGGCCGATCCAATCGGCATGTCGGCGCGCTGTCTGATTATGTCCTGCGTGGCCTGAAGCAAGCAGGCTTTAAGGATATCGGCACGGAAGGCCAAGACGGACAGGACTGGGTGCTGATTGATGCAGGCGACGTCATCCTGCACATTTTCCGCCCTGAAGTCCGCGTCTTCTACAATCTTGAAAAAATCTGGTCGGTTCCCCTGCCCGATGGTCTGCGCGGCGTGGCCGAACAAGCGCCTGACGATCATGACGCATGAAGCTGATCATCCGGGCGGGCGGAACAATGCGGTCTGGCCCGGAGCGAGAGCTAGTCGATGATTACCTGCAGAGAGCGCAACAGCTATCCCGAAATGTGGGTTTTCTGGGCGTCGAAGAACAATCGGTCGACCTCTCAAAGTGTCGGTCAAGATCGGATGAGACTCGGAAGCTGATTGATGGCTTGCCAGATCAGGCTTCACTTTTCGTGCTCGATGAACGCGGTAAAGCCCTGACGTCTCGTAAGTTTGCATCAACGCTCGCTGATCAACGCAATCTCGGCTTCTCCCATCTGGTCTTTCTGATAGGCGGTGCAGACGGGTTTGAGCCAAATGATCTCCCCGCTGGCGCACGCAAAATCTCTTTCGGCGTTCAGACTTGGCCGCATAAGCTGGTCCGCGTGATGCTTGCAGAGCAAATCTATCGCGGACTCGGCATTCTCGCCGGCACACCTTATCATCGAGACTAACCAAACCGATTGACGAAGACGGGTACGGCAGGAAAGAGCGTCACATGCGCATCTGTCTGATAGTGCTGGGATTCTTAAGCCTGCTCTCTTTGAGCAGCACGGCCGGCGCACAAGATGCCTCCGACTTGGAAAACCTTACCAAAGCGGAAGCGGAAGCCCGTGAAACAGAAGCGAGGCTCAAAGCGGAGCGCAAGTCCGTTGAGGCTGAAATCGCGGCGCTCAAAGCCGAACTTGCGCGCGACACAGAACAAACAGCGGCTTTCGAACGCGAGAATACACGGCTTGCCCACGCGCTATCCGAGGCGGAAGCGCAACTTGAAGACCTCCAAGCAGAACTCGATCAAAATCGAGCCCAAACGCAAGAATTGATCGGTGCATTGCAACGCCTACAGCTTGCGCCAAGCCCCGCTATTCTTAGCACGCCGGATGACGCCGTTAAAACGGCTCAAGCCGCCACGATGATCGATTTACTGTCTGAAAAACTGCAAATCCGCGCGCAGGAAACAATACGGCTGGCTACCAGTGTTTCAAACGCACGCGACGCGACGCGCGAACAAAAAGCGGCGCTAGACGCGAATGCTGACGAGTTAGAACGCCGCCAAACCCGTGTCAGGCGGCTTGTTGCGGAAAAGGAAGTACTACAAGCCTCTATTCGCTCTGAAGAAGATCAGGCGCGGGCTGAGGCGATCCGACTTGCCAGCGAAGCGGAGACATTGCGCGAACTCCTCGAACAAATCAGCGCCATCCCTGAAACAGTTGTCCCAAGAATCAAGCCAGACCCAATAGCACCCGAGGCCCCGCGATCACTCCCTCCTGGGACGGTGCGGTTTGCCGAGGCACAAGGCGCCGTTATCCGCCCTGTCTCGGGTCGCATGACGCAAGGGTTTGGACGCGGCGCGCAAGGTCAGACTTACTCCGCTAGACCTAATGGGCAAGTTATCGCGCCCTATGGCGGTAGCGTCGAATTTGCTGGCCCCTTCCGGACTTATGGTCAGGTCGTCATCATCAATCTCAATGATGGCTACTATCTGCTCGTGACAGGCTTGGGCGATATTTACGTCGATACGGGTGAGACGGTTGGGCGCGGCGAACCGATTGGCCGTATGCCTCAATCCAACGGACGTGCACCGCTCTATGTTGAACTCAGACGAAATGGCCGTCCGATTGATCCAGAGCCCTGGATGGGGCAGCGGCGTTAAACCTCCGTAAGTTGGCACGGCAATCGCAGCAATTTGACTGGAAACGTATCCAAGTCGCCTGTAGACGTTGAATTCTTGAGGAGTGACGCAATGAAATATGTCTTGCCAGTCGTGGGAACTGTGGCTGCGATTAGCCTTTTTGCATTATCGACGGCCAATCAGGCCGCGCTTGCGATTGAAAAGCCCTCATACGCAGACACATTTGAACAGCTTGATCTTTTTGCGGACGTGATGGCGCGCGTACGCAGCGACTATGTTGTCGAAGTCGAAGACGGCGAACTGATCGAAGATGCTATTAACGGCATGTTGCAATCCCTCGACCCGCATAGCTCATACGTCAATCCAGAAGATTTCAGACGTCTTCAGGAACAAACAACAGGCCGCTATGTCGGCGTGGGCATGGAAGTCACTCAAGAAGACGGTTACGTTAAAGTCGTCGCCCCGATTGACGGTTCCCCGGCGGATGAAGCAGGTATCAAGCCCGGTGATTTCATTACCGAAATTGATGGGAAAACAGTTCTCGGCCTGTCTCTAACCGAAGCTGTTAACATCATCCGCGGTGAAGCCGGCGAAGAAGTTACGCTCACGATTGCCCGCATCGACGAAGATCCGATGGATATTACACTCGTCCGTCGCGCTGTTGATCGTGAAGTCGTGTCTCACGAAATCAAAGATGGCATCCCTTATGTGCGTATCAGCCAGTTTAATGAGAAAGCGGCACCTGGCCTGATTGATGCCATTTCGGCGTTGCGTGATGAGTTAGGCACTCGCCTCCCCGGCCTCGTCCTCGACCTCCGGACAAATCCAGGCGGTCTTCTCGATCAGTCTATTAAAGTCTCATCTGTCTTCCTCGATGGTGGCAAAGTGGTTTCCACGCGAGGTCGCGATGGCGCCGACCAACAAAATTATGATGCGGAAGCCGGTCAGCTACTTAATAATATTCCCGTTGTCGTTCTGATCGACGAGGCGTCCGCTTCGGCCTCTGAGATTGTCGCAGGCGCGATTCAGGATCGTGGACGTGGCCTCGTGATTGGCATGACGAGTTTTGGTAAAGGCTCTGTTCAATCGCTAATACCACTACGCGGCGGACGAGATGGCGCGCTCCGCCTGACCACCCAGCGCTATTACACGCCGGAAGGTCGGTCCATCCAAGGCACAGGCATTGACCCCGACCTGTTCATCTCAGCCTACCCTAATGACGGGGAGGACCATTCGCGTCTGTCAGAAAGTGACCTGCCCAATGCTATTGAGAACGAAAATGAGGAGGATGCTGAAACCGATGAGACGATCATCGACTATCCGCCTGATGGTTTTGACGTCCAAGACGATTACCAGCTCCAACGGGCGATAGAGCTCATCAAATCAGGCAGTTACACGCAGCGCTTGGCCGAACTGCAAAACTAGTGCGTTTTAAACGGGGGGTCATAGTAGGGACTTTTCTCAGCGGCCTTCTGGCCGCTGGCGCGATGCACTCCATCGCGGCTGAACCGCCGGATGGTCCATCCTATGAAAAACTCCAGCTCTTCGCGGATATTCTCACCATCGTTGATGAAGAATATGTCGAGGCTGTGGAAACGAAAGATCTAATTGCGGGCGCGCTCAACGGGGCGCTGTCTAAGCTCGATCCCCACTCCAGCTACGTTCCGCCCGTCACCTTTACTGAACAACGCGAAGCGGCGCGCCGTGAATATGGCGGCCTCGGCATTGAGGTCGTTATGGAAGATGGCTTCATCAAGATTACATACGCGCTTGAGGAAGGCCCTGCCTACGGGGCGGGAATTCGCACAGGCGACTTCATCACAGCCGTTGAGGGCGAGTCAATCGAAGGCAAAACGCTCGATATGGCTGTCGAGGGTATTCGTGGGCTTGCAGGCGATCCGATCAATGTCACTATTCTTACGCCGGACGAGGAGTCTCGCGAGGTCACGGTTGTGCGTGAGCAAGTTCGGGGACGCGCCATGCGTCATCGCGTTGAAGAAGGCCTCGGCTACATCATCATTGAAAGCTTCAATAATGAGAGGCTCACGACAGATATTACACGCGCCATTCAACTCTTACGAGAGGACCTTGATGGCGACATTCCCGGCTTTGTTATTGATCTACGTGGGAATCGGGGTGGCCTCCTGACTCAAGCTGTCTCTGTTTCAAGCCTATTTCTAGATGGTGGTGAGATACTGTCAGTGC
>JBCBGR010000102.1:0-8445 GCA_038526555.1 Pseudomonadota bacterium | reverse complement strand
TGCTGCTGGAACCCAACGCTCATCCTGCTACTCCGGTGTACCAAGCGGCTTTGAAGGCTGATGGAATTCCATTTACAGCCTTTAGTGTGGATGATCTGGACGCTGAAGTCGCCCGGCTCGAAGAGGCGGGCGTGGAATTTACCAAAGCGCCTATGGATGTTGGGACTGCCAAAATTGCAGTGCTGGATGATACATGCGGTAATCTTATTCAGCTGATTGAGCTGAAAGAATAGCCCCGCTCCGAGAAGCGGGGCCGTTGTCGGCGATTTCTAGAGGCGCTGTATCCTAATGATCATGACCTGGCGCATAGGCGGCCAAAGTCGCCATTTGCAGGATCTCAGACGCCGTTGCGCCAAGCGAACAAATCTGCACAGGCTTTTCGAGGCCTGTCAGGAACGGTCCTAATACGGTGGACCCCCCAGCTGATTTGAGAAGTTTCGTTGAAATCGAGGCGGAGTGAATAGCCGGCATAATCAGGACGTTCGCTGCACCAGTGAGGCGCGAGAATGGATAAGTCAGTGTGTGAAGGGAGTCGAGCGCGACATCCGCTGAGATGTCGCCTTCATATTCAAAGTCGACCTGACGTCTGTCGAGGATAGACACAGCTTCACGCACCTTTTGCATGCGCTCCCCGACGGGATTGCCAAAGGTTGAGTAAGACAACATGGCCACACGCGGCTCAAACCCAAAGGTGGCTGCGAAATTCGCTGTTGTTTCTGCAATATCGGCCAGGTCTTCTGCCGTGGGAAGCTCGGTGATATTCGTGTCGGCAATGAATAGGGTTCGCTGTTTATTGACAACGACAGCCACACCCATAGTGCGTTCGTTCCGCCGATGCCTCAACACCCGGCGGACATCACGCAATACAATATCGTAAGAGCGTGTGACGCCGGACACCATACCATCTGCCAGACCGTGATGCATCAGAAGCGCGGAGAAGACGTTCCGGTCATTATTGACGAGGCGCTGCGCGTCCCGCCGCAGGAAGCCGCGGCGTTGCAGGCGGGAATAGAGATATTCCGTGAACTCAGCGTTGCGATCGAACAGACGCGCATTCAGCACAGAGAGGCTTTCCGGCTTCTCAATGCCCAGCAATTTCATATTGTCATAGATCGGTTTTTCGCGACCGATGAGAATGGCTTTGCCGAGACCGCGCTGTTGGAAGGATTGGGCGGCGCGGATGACGGCGGGTTCTTCCCCTTCTGCGAACACAATCGTTTTGGGTTCTTCGACGACGGCGGCTGTAATCCCCTGGAGGATGGCGGCTGTCGGGTCCTGTCGACGGGCGAGAGAGCGCTTATAGGCATCCATATCCTCAATGGGTTTTCGGGCCTCACCTGTGTCCATCGCGGCTTGTGCCACATAAGGCGGGATTTCACTGATCAGGCGCGGATCGAACGGCGCCGGGATAATATAGTCCGGGCCATATTTCGGCCGATTGCCATGATAGGCAGCGGCCACTTCTTCCGGCACGTCCTGTCGCGCCAAATCCGCCAGCGCATGGGCGCAGGCAAGCTTCATCGCGTCATTCACATTGCGCGCCCGCACATCGAGAGCGCCTCGGAAAATATAGGGAAAGCCGAGGACATTATTGACCTGATTTGGATAGTCTGATCGGCCTGTGGCAATAATGGCATCATCCCGCACCGCTTTGATTGTCTCGGGCAGGACTTCCGGATCAGGGTTGGCCATGGCGAAAATGATGGGGTTGGGGGCCATGGACCGCACCATGTCCTCATCCACGATCCCGGCGACTGACAGGCCGAGGAAAACGTCAGCGCCTTCCATCGCTTCGCGCAAGGTCCGTTTGTCCGTGTCAACGGCATGCGGAGCTTTCCACTGATCCATATATTCCGTGCGGCCCCGGAAGATCACCCCCTTGCTGTCGAGGACCAGGCAGTTATCATCTTTCACGCCCATGCTCTTGATCAGGTTGAGAACTGACAGTCCGGCCGCGCCTGCGCCCGAGAGGACGACTTTCATGTCTTCAAACTTGCGTCCCGTCAGGTGTGCCGCATTAATCAGGCCGGCTGTCGCAATGATCGCGGTGCCATGCTGGTCATCGTGGAAGACCGGAATATCGACCAGGTCACGCAGTTCCTGTTCGATGATAAAGGCTTCGGGCGACTTAATATCTTCCAGATTGATCCCGCCAAAGCTGTTGCCGATTCGCTTGACGCATTCGATAAAAGCTTGCGGGTCTTCTTCTTCGACTTCGATGTCGAAACTGTCGATATCGGCGAAGCGTTTGAAGAGAACGGATTTCCCTTCCATAACAGGCTTTGAGGCGGCTGCGCCCAGATTACCCAAACCCAGAATGGCCGTGCCGTTTGAAATGACGGCAACCGTATTGCCCTTGGATGTGTAATCGTAAGCGAGGTCTTCATCTTGGGCGATGGCTTCCACTGGGACAGCGACGCCGGGGCTGTAAGCGAGTGACAAATCCCGCTGCGTGGCCATCGGCTTGGTCGGCAACATGGAAATTTTGCCGGGTGTGGGTTCGGCGTGAAAACGAAGGGCCTGTTCGTCCGTAATATACGGTTTTTTAGGCGGACGGGGGGTGAGCTTTGGCATGGGTGTCTCCTTAACCTGCCCCGAACTGCAGTCGCGAACGGGGGGCGTGAGCGTTGAACCGGGCGGGGATGCCTGCCCCCGGGATCCGGTATGATGTTTCGTGATCCACCTCATCACGAAGAGGGCGAACGCGTCTGAGTGTGTCTGCGGGACAGGCTGAACTGCAGTCGCGAACCGCCTGTCATCATATCCGCATCGCACCCGTGCGTTGCGTGCCCGCCTTTAGCGGATCAGGCCCTGAGTGCAACCCATGCTGGGGTGTGGCACCTCAAGAGTTTCGCACAAGTTTGCATCGGCGGCTTTGGCAAGTGGTTCAAAACTGTGCGAAATCTTAATCCCGGCGGTGACAATCCGTTAAGCTTTCCGCCATGGCTCGACTCTGCAAAGGCATCGCAGCATGTCAAATCGCAATCTTGCAGCCATCAAAGCCTGTAGAGGGGCAAGGGCTGACTGACCTGAAGGGAGCCATTCATGAAAAAGATTGAAGCGATCATTAAACCGTTCAAGCTGGACGAGGTGAAAGAGGCTCTCCAAGCCATCGGCCTGCAAGGCATGACGGTTCTCGAAGCCAAGGGTTTTGGTCGCCAGAAAGGTCATACAGAGCTCTATCGCGGCGCAGAATATGTGGTGGACTTCCTGCCCAAGCTGAAGCTCGAACTCGTCATCGCTGACGATCAGGTTGAAGCCGCTCTGGAAGCGATCCAGACAGCCGCCAAAACGGGCAAGATCGGCGACGGCAAAATTTTCGTCTCTGACGTGGCTCAAGCCATCCGGATCCGGACAGGCGAAACAGGCGAAGCCGCGCTCTAAAATCAAGACACTTACAGGCGGGCGTCATCGCGCCCGCTTAATTTCACCCTCGACCAACAATCAGAACCTTTTGGGAAAAGGACATACCTTATGGCCGATAAAGCAATCACGATGGACGACGTCCTCAAGACAATGAAAGACGAAGAGGTCGGGTTCCTCGACCTTCGCTTCACCGATCCGAAAGGAAAGATGCAGCACGTCACGTTCCATTCCAGCATGGTCGATGAAGACCTGTTTGCAGATGGCACCATGTTTGACGGCAGTTCCATCACCGGCTGGAAGGACATTAACGAGTCCGACATGGTCCTGATGCCCGATCCGAGCACAGCCAAGATGGATCCGTTCTATCAGCAAGATACGATGGCGATCTTCTGTGACATTCTGGAACCCGATGATGGGTCATCCTATAACCGCGACCCGCGTGGTACGGCCAAAGCGGCAGAAGCCTATATGCGTTCCGCCAATGTGGGTGACGATGTCTTCTTCGGTCCAGAAGCTGAATTCTTCGTTTTTGATGATGTCCGTTGGGATACAGCCCAAAATAAGACAGGTTACGAGTTCGACTCAACTGAGGGCCCATACAATACAGGGACCATGTATACGGGCGGCAATATGGGTCACCGTCCAGGACCCAAGGGCGGTTACTTCCCAGTCCCACCCGTCGATAGCCAGCAGGACATGCGTTCCGAAATGCTATCCATTATGGATGAGTTGGGTCTTCGTCCTGAGAAGCATCACCATGAGGTCGCGCCCTCTCAGCATGAGCTGGGTATGAAGTTCGACACACTGGTCAACATGGCCGACAATATGCAGCTCTATAAGTACATCGTGCACAATGTCGCCCACGCTTACGGAAAGTCCGCGACATTCATGCCGAAACCCGTTCACAATGATAACGGCACAGGCATGCACGTTCACCAGTCCATCTGGAAAGATGGCGAGCCGCTCTTTGCGGGTGACGGTTATGCGGGTCTGAGTGACGCTTGCCTTTATTATATTGGCGGTATCATTAAGCATGCGCGCGCAATCAACGCTTTCGCAAATGCGTCCACCAACTCTTACAAGCGTTTGGTCCCCGGCTTTGAAGCGCCTGTTATGCTGGCTTACTCTTCACGGAACCGTTCGGCCTCAATCCGTATTCCATGGACAGCGTCTCGCAATGGTAAGCGTCTGGAAGCACGCTTCCCGGATCCAGCGGGTAACCCGTACCTGACTTACACAGCCCTGCTGATGGCAGGCCTCGACGGCATCAAGAACAAGATCCACCCCGGCGATCCGATGGATCAGGATCTGTACGAACTGTCTGCTGAAGAAGCCAAAGACATCCCGCAAGTCTGTGGTAGCTTGCGCGAAGCGCTTGAAGCCCTTGATGGCGACCGAAGCTTCCTGACAGCGGGCGGTGTCTTCGATGATGATCAGATCGACGCCTATATCGAGATGAAGATGGAAGAAGTGCATCGCCTCGCCATGCACCCACACCCCGTCGAATTCGATATGTATTATAAGTGCTGATCCCGATGGGCTGAGTTCTCAGCTTAATCAGATAAAGAAGCCGTCCCAGTCGGGGCAGCTTTTTCATTGCGGGCATCTCACAGGCTCGTAACTTGCTGATCAGGGTCCGCTTGGGCAAATAGGTCAGCAAGGAGAGAGAATGCGCGTCTTAGCACTTACAGTTCTATCTGCAGGTCTCATGTCGGCTTGTGCCTCAGTTCCGACTGCGCCCACCCCATATCAGCTCGCCTCGATAGAGGGGGCAACACCCGGCATGCTCGCGGCAGCCCAAGCCACCGATGAGGCCAGCCTTCAGGCCGCACAACTCACGACCATCCGCAATGCAGAAGCGCGGCTAGATTTGGCGCGGGCGCGCCTGGACTTGGCGACGATACGCCAGCGCGGTGCAGACGATGGTGATGTGCGCGAATTTCTCGACGCCAGACGCGCCTTACGTAATGCGCGCAATGTTTACGGCCCAACGGATACGGGTCGTCAGGAAGTGTTGATCGGTTGGTTTAACCCGTATGCGGGGAGATGGCCGCGTCCTAACCGTCATTGGTTAGCGGAACCCGATGAGGGCTCCACAACGCTGAATAGCGGCGCAGCGATGCCGCTCTCCTCACTCAATCGCTAAGTCGCTTTATTGTGGACGACGCCATTCTGCGTGGCGGTTCGCGATCAGAAGGCTGACGCGGTAGCTCTGCTCTTCACCCATCTCGGCCATGATCAATCCGGCGCGGGCACTATCGATTTCGCGCAAGAAACCTGCGGCAAAGGCCGGATCCATCCGGTCAAAAATGGCGGCGGCTTTTTTGGCCTTCATCGTCGCATACATGTCGACCAGATGCGAAATATCCTCGCCAGCGGCGGCGTCCAGCCGCGCGGTCATGGCTTCCAGCGATTGCCGGGTTGTGTCCATTTCAGTGAGGCGTGCTTGCAGACTTTTCTCAAGCGCCTCTAATTCGGCTTGGCGCTCGTCTAATTCTGTGGCCCGCGCATTTAAAACCTCTTGGCGCGGTTCAAACGCCGCGACCAATGCGGGTGTCAGGCAAGTCGCCTCTGGCATATCCGGAGCTTCATAAGACGACGTCTCAAGGGTCTTGCTCAAGGGCACGGATGCGTTCGAGTCCGATTGACCGAACCCGGCCTCGGCAGGGTTGAGGGCTGCGACTTCCAGTGCGCCAAAGCCCGCAAAGCCGATGGCTAAGACAATGAGGATGGAAGATTTCATGCCACGCCCCGTGTGGAGCCCTGTGAGACGTTCCGAGCGCGACGTGCCTGTCGAATATCTGTGGGTTGAGCGGCTTTGGACGTTTCAGCCGTTGGCGTGGGAACAGCTTGAGGGCCGTTCAACCCGGCATTCAGCCTTTTCATATCCGCCATGACTTTCAGGAGGCCTTCTGTTGTCTTTAACGCTTTGCGCCGGGCTTCGGGCACTTCAATCTCAACCACTTCCGTCAAGGCTGCCACGGCCTGCTCGCTTTCCACAATCTTCACGTCTGCGCGGTCCATCGCGGTTTCCAGACGGTCCGACTTGGTTTCGGCGTCTTCCAGCAGGCCTTTAATTTCTTCAATCGCGTCAAAGAGTTCGGTGCGCGCGGTCGCCGCGGCGGCATGTGTGCGCTCAATCGCTTCGGTCAGCGTGACGATCGAAGCCCCAACACCACTTTTCAGATCATTGAGACGCTTCAGGCGATGGGACAGCATCCAGCAGTAAAAAGCCGATGCGCCCACGAGCGCGATCAAAAGAACGTCCTTGATGAATTCGATCTCCATGGGTCGCTCCTAGCTCGTTAGAAGGAAGTCAGTGATAAGAACGTCCGCGACAACGTCCTGCCCTTCGACCACGCGGGCGCGGTGCAAGAGAGCGCGTTTCATGCGAACGTGAAAGGCAGGGTCAGACAGTTGATCCGGGTGCAAGGCCCGTAAGTATGTCGTAAACGCATCGCGCAGACGGGGCTGGTCCAGCTCAACGTCGTCTTTCCAAACCTCGACAGCAATACCGATGCGTAAGGTCTGGCCCTGAGGGCCGGCAGAGATGGCCATGATGTCGAGCGAGACTGTCTTTGCGGGTTTCTCTGGATGCCATTCTGCAGCGAGTTTTGCTGCGGTGGGTTCGGGTTTCGTCTCAGTCGTCGCTGCCGCGGGTGCGCCGCCGCCGGTTCCCAAGAAGGTGCTTGCGCCAAAAGAGGCCCCGAAAACCAGAACAGGCGCAAGCAGCATGACCAGCATGCCGCCACCCTTTTTGGGTGATTCGCCTTCGGGTACTGCAGTCGGTGCAGCAGCCGGGTCGCTCTTCTTTTTCTTCAGTAAAGCCATAATAACGGCGCGAAACTGACCTTTTTGGGGCCGTTGGGACTGCTCAGCATGTGGGCCGAGAATCCTTCCGGCATTTTAATGGGCTGAAGCTGTTTTGCGCGTTTACGGTAAACACTAGATTAACGAATTGGTATCTAAAGCGGTCGGGCAAGATGTGTGCAGGATGCACGTAGAGCGAGCTCAGGATGGACCCGATTGCAACATTGCGATCCCTGTCACTACGACAGAAGATCATTAGCGCCGCCGCCGTTATCGGCACGGTGGTCGTTTTGCTGTTGATTGGTCAGCAGGTTTCCAAACCCACATTGTCATTGCTTTATGCCGATTTGGAACCGCAGACGGCGGGTGAGATCATTGCGCGTCTCGATAATCTGGGTGTCGACTACCGCGTCCAGGGCGGCGCGATTTATGCAGACTCCAGTCGTCGCGACAGTTTGCGCTTGGAACTCGCACGCGAAGGGCTTCCGCGCCAGGATGTGGTCGGCTACGAGCTATTCGATAATCTCAACAGTTTCGCCATGTCGTCCGACATGTTCGACACAGCCTATTGGCGTGCCAAGGAAGGCGAACTGGCCCGCACGATTCTGGCCATGCCCAATGTGCGCGCCGCGCGTGTGCACATTGGACAAGGGTCAGGACGCGGTCTGACCGCCCGTCGCGCACCGGCGACTGGATCGGTCACTGTCACCTCAGAGCCTCCCATTGACGCGCGCCGCGCACAAGCTGTCCAATATCTGGTCGCACTCGCCGTCCCCGGGCTCCAACCTGAAAGCGTGGCCGTCATTGATACCCGCGCGGGCCTGCTCGCAGGTCCAGGTCTGGATGATCGCTCTTCTCCTGATGCGTCTGGTGAACTGGGCCGTGCAGCAGCTCTGAAAAGCGAACTCTTAAGCTTACTCGAAGCGCGGGTCGGGCCCGGCAACGTACGCGTCAATGTCTCGCTCGATGTCGAAACCGAGACGGTGTCTAGAACTGAACGCGTGTTCGATCCAGAAGGACGCGTCCTTCGCTCAACTACGACATCGGATCGCTCTGATTCCAGTGACGGTACAACAGGAGCTGTGACTGTGGCCTCTAACCTGCCCGAAGGCGCTGGCGGTGGTGGCAACCAATCCAGCGAAACATCAGAAACGACTGAGACCACGCGTTACGAAATTTCTGAAACACTCACCACGACGGAAAGCCTGCCCGGCAAGGTACTGCGCATGAGCGTTGCTGTGCTGCTTGATCATAAGCGTGAAGTCGCAG
>JBCBGR010000101.1:0-8500 GCA_038526555.1 Pseudomonadota bacterium | reverse complement strand
ATTTCCGTGTCTGCGAAGGCCTCTTTGACCAGCGCTTGGCAGTCATCAAAGGTGCCATCGACCGAGAGGGCATGAACATTGGATGTTCCACCGCCAATCGTACAAAGCTGTCGTTCTTGGACTGTGGAGACACCTCCTTTGGGGAAAAGGATAAAGACGTTCACCCCGTCCTGATCCAGAAACGCATCACCAATCGCGCCGCCCGTATCGCCTGATGTGGCAACAAGGATTGTACGGCGTTCCCCAGACTGGGTCATCAAGTGGGATGCGGCACGCCCCATAAAACGCGCGGCAAAGTCCTTGAAGGCAAGGGTTGGCCCGTGAAACAGCTCTAAAATGAAGTCATTCACATCCGGCGGCATGGCAGGATCCAACTGTTCACCTTTGACGGTGACCATGGGGACGTCAAAATTATAAGCATCGCGGCACAGCGCTTTCAGGGTTAGCGCGTCAAACCGTTCGTCTGTGAAGTGTGTTGCCAGTTCTGCGGCACAATCCGCAAAATCCATTGCCCCTAGCCGCGCCATCTCATCAGTTGAAAAGCTGGGAACCGTGTCAGGCATCCACAGCCCGCCATCCGGCGCAAGGCTAGCCAGAAGGGCGTCACCGAAGAGGGCCGAAACGGAACGGTCGAGGTGAGAATGGTACTGCATCGCCAGATGCCTCTAACGTGACCCTGCGCGATGACAAGCGTCAACTACCCATTCAATTCGCACGAACGCTGTGGGCGAGAATATTGACCATTGTGGCATGGGCAGGCGTGTCGCCGCGATTGATGATCTTGTGAGGGCGGTCGGCATGATAGCGGAGCGTTTCTCCAGCGGTCGCTGTCCATCGCTCATCGCCAATGATGACGTCCAAGGCCCCAGTGAGCAGGCTTAAGTTTTCAATAGACCCAATAGGGTGAGGGGAACTGATAAGCTCTCCGCCGGGCTCAGCCCGAAAGTCATAGACTTGGACAAACTGAACAGTCTCAATCGATCCGATGATCCGGAGTTCGCATAGACCGTCGTCTGAACGGATCAACGGAATGTCCTGGACACGCGCATATTCCACGAGAGCACTTTCTGACGGCGATCCGGCAAACATGGCCTCCACACTTGTGCCTAACGCCTGTGACAGACGGGAGAGCGTTGCTACCGTTGGGTTGGACTCGTTTTTCTCAATCTGGCTGATCATGGACTTTGCGACACCCGACATTTCGGAGAGTTCCCCGAGGGAGAGTTGATCGGCTTTCCGTAAACGGGCAATAGTTTCGCCAAGCTTCTCAGCAAGGGCGTCATTTTCGGGGCAGGGCGTCCGTTTGGAGCGGGCTTTTCTGGACATAATCTTATTCGTAACGGCTTCGTGAGCTTTTTGGACTGGAAGTTCTTCTCACTGTTCGATATATAGAACAAACAGAACTTTCAAGAGAACGAATGCGTGATGCGGTATCTTCCAATCCATATCGACCTCCAAAACAAAACCGTCCTGATCTATGGGAATGGCCCAGCAGCCGAAGCAAAGCTGCGAACGCTCATGAAGACAGAGGCCCTACTCGTCGTCGTCACAGATACGCCCAGCGAAGAGCTAAAGCTGTGGGTGGCTGACGGTAGAATAGAGATTCGCGAAGTAGTCGATATGGCGACAGCGACGTTGGTCTATGCCGCGACTGAAGATCCTGACGAGAATTTGGAGATCGCGACTTCCGCGAGAGCGTTGGGCATTCCCGTCAATGCCGCTGACCAACCCGCAGGTTGCGATTTCATTACGCCGGCTATTGTTGATCGTGCGCCCGTGGCTGTGTCCATAGGCACAGAAGGAACAAGTCCTGGTCTCGCCCGATCGCTCAAAAGCGACCTGGAATCACGCCTTCCTAGTGATCTCGGCCATACGGCTCTAACGATTAAGGCCTTACGAGACGATCTGAAGTCACAAGAACCTGACATTGCGAAACGCCAAGCGCTTTGGGCGAATGTTTTGGGGTCTGGGTTGAATGATTTCACCAATCTGGACGCTGAAACGATTGCGGAGCGTTATAAAAGTGCACGCGAAGGACGGACTGAGCCGGAAGGCCATGTCCATATTGTTGGTGCCGGCCCCGGGAATCCTGATCTCCTCACCATTGGAGCCTTGCGGGTCATGCATAGCGCGGATGTCATTGTTTATGATCGGCTGGTGAGTGACGAAGTGCTCTCGCTCTGCCGTCGTGAGGCTGAATTCATCTATGTCGGCAAGCAGGCCGGGAAAGTTTCGACACGACAAGAGGTTATCAATCAAATTCTCGTTGAGAAGGCGTCTGAAGGCCATTCGGTTGTTCGCCTTAAGTCTGGCGATCCACTTGTTTTTGGGCGGGCGGAAGAAGAGTTTGCCGCTCTGGATAAGGCAGGCATCGCGTTCACTATTCATCCCGGCATTACAGCAGCAACCGCAGCTGCGGCGTCGCTGAGCCACAGCTTAACCGTTCGCGGCGAGAACACGGCTGCCGTGCTCGCTACAGGCCATGATGAGAACGGCTTTGCCGAACTAGACTGGACGTCATTGGCCAAACCCGGTACACGCGCCTCAATCTATATGGGATTGAGAGCGGCGCGGTTCATTCAAGGGCGTTTGCTGCTGCATGATGCAGACCCGGCAACACCTATCACCATTGTCGAGAACGCGTCACGCCCGAATGAGTTGATCGTGTCATCGACTCTGGCCAATCTGCCAGAAGCGCTCACTCTGAATGAAATCAAGGGACCTGCCGTCCTCATGCTCGGATATACGCGTCGCGATGCGACTGCCGCCCTAAAGGTCGCATCATGAGCACCTTGAAACATAAGGGCAAAGGCCCGCAGGGCATGACCGCCAATGAGCTGCGATCTGGTCTCAATGTCTGGATGACGAAAGACTTTGAGTGGTCGCGTGACTATGCGGATGCCTTTCTGACGGAAGATGAAGCCTTAATCGAGAAGATGGACTCAGTCGCTAAGGCGGCCGAAGCCGCCAATGACGTGGTCGGCGCCTACTTTATCGACACAGTTGATGGTGTTCCGGCCCGCTATCGTGAGCGATTCCGGACCCACGGCCCGTCTTATGACACCGCAGATCTGATCGCGGAGAGCTAAACCATGTATCGTTATGATGAATTTGACGCCGAGTTCGTGAACAGCCGCGTGGCTCAGTTCCGCGGGCAGGTCGAACGCCGCCTGGATGGGCGGTTGAGCGAAGCGGAATTCCGGCCCCTTCGCCTGATGAACGGTCTTTATCTACAGCTTCATGCTTATATGCTGCGCGTGGCTGTCCCTTATGGGACACTCCGCAGTGATCAGCTCCGCATGCTCGCACACCTCGGTGAGAAGTATGACAAGGGCTATGGCCACGTCACGACGCGACAGAACATGCAGTTCAACTGGCCGAAGCTGCAAGACGTGCCGGATATGTTGGCCGATCTGGCGAGTGTTGAGATGCATGCCATTCAGACGAGCGGGAACTGCATCCGCAATGTGACCTGTGACCCCTATGCAGGCGCGGCAGCCGACGAGATTGAGGACCCGCGCCCACTGGCCGAGCTCTTACGCCAGTGGTCAATGCTGCACCCAGAATTCTCCTTCCTGCCGCGCAAGTTCAAGATCGCCGTCACAGGCGCGCCAACCCATGACCGCGCGATGGTGCGGGCACACGATATCGGCATTGAAGTCGTCCGGAATGATGAGGGTGAGATCGGGTACCACATCATTGTCGGTGGTGGTCTTGGACGCACCCCAGTCATTGGCCAGACACTCCGCGCTTTCTGCCCGAAGGATGAGCTGCTACCTTATTTGGAAGCGACCATGCGGGTCTATAATCGCTTCGGACGCCGCGATAATAAGTATAAAGCGCGGATCAAAATTCTGGTCCGTGAGACCGGGATTGAAGAGTTCACACGTCTGG
Source organism: Pseudomonadota bacterium (assembly GCA_038526555.1). Classification (GTDB taxonomy): domain Bacteria; phylum Pseudomonadota; class Alphaproteobacteria; order Caulobacterales; family Maricaulaceae; genus Litorimonas. Next base: position 4,606 of record JBCBGR010000101.1, on the reverse strand, counting down.
TGAACGAGGAATTCGCGGCACTGGACCCAAGTGACATAGCTGTTGGAAAAGCGGAACGCGACCGGATTGCCGCCTATTTCGCACCTCCAAAATATGAAAGTGACATCAAAGCCTTCGATCTATCCGCTCAACCCGAAGCCTTCCGCAAGTGGGTGGACACCAATGTCGTACCGCACATCCAGCCGGGCTATGCCATCGTCAATATAAGCCTGAAGGATCCAGACCGCGCGCCTGGTGACATCACCTCTGAACAGATGCGTGCTGTCGCCGATCTGGCGGACAAACACAGTTTTGGCGAAATCCGCACGACCCATCAGCAGAATATGGTTTTGGCCCATGTGCGTCAGGACGAACTTCGCGCCGTCTGGGACGGTCTTGTTGCCGCAGAGCTGGAAGACGCCAACATCAATTTGATCGGCGACATTATCTGTTGCCCCGGTATGGATTTCTGTGCGCTGGCCACAGCCCGGTCTATCCCCGTTAGCCAAGCGATTGCTGAGCGCTTCAAGGATCACGCGCGCCAGCAAGCGATTGGTGAAATGCAGATCAAAATTTCTGGCTGCATCAATGCGTGTGGTCACCACCATGTCGGCCATATCGGCATTCTCGGCTTGGAGAAGGCAGGCGTTGAATTCTATCAAGTTACGCTGGGCGGAGACGCGACCCAGACAGCGGCCATTGGCGACAAGATGGGTGCAGGGTTCAGCCAGGAAGAGCTGATCGACGGCATCGAACGGATTGTCGATTTCTACATGGACGAGCGGGAAGAGGGCGAACGCTTCCTCGATACGTACCGTCGTCTTGGCACGCCCGCCTTTAAGGAGGCGCTTTATGACAACGCTTAATCTCTCCTTGGTTCGATCGACGGGGGTTTCCGCTAATGATGTGGAGCCTGTCGATTTTGATGCGACCCGTAATGACGATATTGAAGCCCTGCGCTTACCATCCGACGCGGACCTGTCTGAGATCACAGACGCGCTTCCGCGTATCAAATCCATTTTTGTGGAGTTTGAAGCCTTTACCGATGGTCGGGGTTTTAGCCTCGCGCGGCTGCTACGAACGCGTCACGGTTTTGAAGGTCTGCTTGTTGCGGATGGTCACTTGATCCCAGACCAGTTTTCCTTCGCCCTTCAATGCGGGTTTGATGCTGTGCGGATTGCAGACAGTGAGTTGGAACGACATACGCCGGACGCGTGGGATGCGAATCTGGATGATTTCGACCTAACCTATCAGCGCGGCTATGCGGTCAAAGCTGGTCCAGCGACGAACATTTTTGATGCCCGTCTGACTGCGATGGAGGATCAAAAGACTGATGACCCTTTTTTCGGTCTGAGCGCTGAAGCGGCGCTCCGAAAAGCGATTGAGCAGCATGAAGGTGACATCTTCCTCGCCAGTTCCCTCGGCGCGGATAGTGCCGTTTTGCTTCACATGGTCAGCCGTATCCGCCCAGACCTGCCGATCTACTTTCTTGATACGGGAAAGCACTTCCGGCAAACGCTCGCTTATCGGGACACGCTGATCCAACAATTGGGGCTGACGAACTTCATCAACGTGACGCCTGATCGAGATGAGTTAGCCGAAGAAGACCCGACTGGGAATCTTCACAATAACAACCCTGATGCGTGTTGCGCCCTGCGTAAAGTACGGCCACTGGCTCGCGCTGTTGGCCATTTCGGGGCACAGATCACAGGGCGGAAGCGTTACCAGACGCCTGAACGTGCGAACATGCCAATCTATGAGCAGCTGGATGGCATGGTGAAGCTCAACCCGCTTGCTTATTGGAGCGCGAAAGATGTGACGGATTATATCCGCCGTCACGACTTGCCGCCGCACCCCATGTTTGCACTCGGATATCCATCAATCGGATGCCAGCCCTGCACAACCCGTGTCGCAGAAGGCGAGGACCCCCGCGCTGGGCGTTGGCGGAACCAGGGCAAAACGGAATGCGGCATCCACATGGTCGACGGCAAATGGCAGCCGCTGGAGACCAAGAAGACGTTTGAGGCGTTCTGATTTGACAAGCCAGAGCCTGCGCTTCACCCTCAGCGTATGCTCCAAAAATTGATCCTCGCCTGTGTCTGTTTGCTTCTGCTTCCAAGCCTTGCACTCGCTAACGCGCTTACGATTGCACCCGGTGCGTGGGGTTATGATCCTGATAGCCCCAATCGTGAAGCGGCAGAGGCTTTAGGGTGTGGGACCGACCCATTATTCATTTCGATCAGTCAGGACGGGACGCGATATCGTGGCCATCGCGATGAGAATATGGCTTATCACCAAGCGGATATCCTTGATTCAGGAGAAAAATATCTTGTTCTTCGCTATGACGGCGAAAAACGAATGATGGGTGAGAACGAAACACAAATATGGACACTGCTGCTCGTCGAAGACGACATGTTCGTTTGGATTATGGGCCAACCCGGTGATTTCCGAAGCGGGCCATCCGATCCCCGCTATCGTTGCAGAGACGAGATGAGCTAAGGCGCTTCTTCCGCAAAATGTGTTTTGAGTGATTTCACGAGAATGCGTCGATAGTAATCGCTCGCTTTCTCTTCCGCTTCGTCCAGAAAGCCATTGATTTCATTGATATCAATGGCCGGATAAGTCTCACAGACGTCAAAAGCGCCTGTTTGAACATAATGGGGAAAACCGACCAATCCGGCAAACCGCCCCGTATGGGCTGATCGTCGGACGAGTTCGCCGCCATAGCAAGGGTCTTTAGGTCGACCGTCCCAGCCTTCAATCCGGATATAGCCAAAGACGAAGAGCGATTGTGGGTAGCCGGCTTCAACCGCTTTCATGCGGTAGAGATCGCCCTTTTCGTGCAACCCCGAATAGCCATAAGCACGGGCGAGTTGATAGTTGAGGCGGGGGTTCTCTGGGTCCCTTTCAAGAGCCTCATGACATGCTTCTATCGCCGCCGGCTTGTCCATCTGCTCGCGGGTGATCCCACCGTCTATAACCCGTTCCGGATCGCTAGGATGGCCTGCGAGGATATCACACTGAGTAGCTGTTCGGTCGAACGCCTCCCGCTCATAGGTCTGAATATTTTCAAAGGGGTCAGCGCTTGCAGGTAAAGCTATGCTAGAAAGAAGGAGAGCGAAAGAGAAGGCAGGGAGAACAGATTTCATGCAACCCTACTAGCACTCTGATCGCAGTATGAGTTGCGCGAAAGCAAGCTCAAGTCGACCTCAGTGACGGGACTTTAGAACGTCGATTACATCCGAGAGCAGTACATCCTTTGCTGCCATCAAAACCAAGAGATGATAAATCAGGTCGGCCGCTTCACCTTTGAACGCTTCCTCGTCCTCAGCTACGGCGGCTAACGCTGTTTCCACGCCTTCTTCGCCGACCTTTTGGGCGGCTTTCAAAAGTGGGCCTTGTAGCAGTTTCGCTGTGTAGCTCTCAGACGCGTCAGCGGTTTTCCTTTGGCGGATCAGCTCATCGAGATAGGCGATAAAGCCGACGCCTTCCGGGCCGACGGTGCCAAAGCATGAAACTTCGCCCAAGTGACAGGTCGGGCCCGCTGGTCGTGCCTTCACAAGGATCGTGTCATTGTCACAGTCTTCTTTCAAACTCACGAGCGAGAGCACATTTCCGCTGGTTTCACCTTTCGTCCAGAGTTCCTGACGACTGCGAGAATAGAAAGTCACCAAACCCGTTTCTTGCGTCTTCGCAATCGACTCCGCACTCATATAGCCGAGCATCAGCACTTGGAGCGTGTCGGCATCCTGCACAACCGCGGGAACGAGGCCGCCGCCTTTTTCAAAATCGATCATCATAATCGTATCTCGACACCTGCATCTTTGAGGTCATGTTTCAGGTCCGGGATGGCAATGACTTGCTTATGAAAAACGGAGGCAGCTAGAGCCCCGTCCACATTGGCTTCCTTGAAAACGGCTTCAAAATGCTCTGTCGCGCCAGCGCCGCCCGACGCAATTAGAGGAACATTGCAAACCTCACGGACTGCCTTCAGCTGTGGAACATCATAGCCTTTCCGGACGCCATCCTGATTCATGCAGTTCAGTACGATTTCGCCTGCACCGCGGTCTGTCGCTTCGCGGACCCAATCAAGCGTGGCCCGACCCGTTTCGCGGGTTTTGCCAGGATCACCGGTGTGGCTTTTCACCCGATAGGTTCCACTCTCTTCAAAGGTATCGACACCGACGACAATACATTGCTGCCCGAAGGCCTGCTGTAACTCATCAATCAAGCCGGGGCGGAGCAGGGCGGGGGAATTGACCGATATCTTATCCGCGCCCGCCGCAAGGCGATCGCCGGCGACTTCAACACTATCAATGCCGCCCGCAACACAGAAGGGAATATCGAGCTCGCGAGAGACCCGTGAAATCCAATCGGCACTCACCTGTCGCTCATCCGTCGAGGCCGTGATGTCATAGAATACGAGCTCATCAGCGCCTTCATCACGGTAACGACACGCGAGTTCGACAATATCGCCGACATCTTCGTGATTGCGGAACTGAACGCCTTTCACAACACGTCCATTCCGCACGTCGAGGCAGGGAATGATCCGCCGCGCTAACATGCGATGGCGTCTTTCAGATCAAAATTACCTTCGTAGAGCGCGCGACCAATGATGATGCCATAT
>JBCBGR010000100.1:0-8500 GCA_038526555.1 Pseudomonadota bacterium | reverse complement strand
TCAAATTGGGCCAAGCACGCCTCTTCAACGCCCGCTTCCGAGGGAGCATATTCTTCGATCACGTCGCTTGCCTCCATGAAGAGGTAGGACAACCGGCTCACGAGCGGTTCTTTGCGTGGCGGTTTGATAACCCCATGCGCGACATGACGCATTTTATTGCCGTTCACGTCGATCACGCCCCAACCGCAGGAGACCAATGAGGGATCAAATCCGATGATGCGGCGTGGAGCGGCCATGAACGTTGCTTAAAGCGGCATTATGAATGAGCAACCCGTCCGCTCAGAAATAGCTTTCCCCGAAAACCCCATGATCCACAGGCTGTGGGTATGTATAAGCATGCATCGCATTCTTACGCGAGGACTCTTCGCCTTGAGCATGACAGAGAGGAGCAATGCCGGAACCCCTCGATATGCCTGATAGCTTCCCATCCGAAGAGCCATTTTCAGACATGGACGACTTTGGCGCGGAACTCGACACGACGCCCCACAGTATGGAAGCGGAACAGGCCCTGCTCGGTGCCCTGCTCTACGATAATGAGATTTACCACCGGGTCAGCTCCATTGTCGAAGCGAAGCACTTCTACAATCCACTTCACGTCAACATTTTCCGTGCCATGGCAAGCCTGATCGAGCATGGCAAACTGGCCGACGCCATCGTTCTGAAAAACCGTTTCGCCAAGGATGATACGCTCGCGGATATTGGGGGTGTGGAATATCTCGCCCTATTGCTGGAACAGGCCCCACCCGGATCGACAGCACCGGAATATGCTAAGCTCATCTTCGACATGGCCATGCGTCGCGAGCTGATCCGCCTCGGCGACACGATGAAGGAGATGGCGAAGGATCAGAATAGCGAAGAGGACGCGTCCGCGCAGATTCAGCAAGCGGAGATGCAGCTTTATAATCTTGCCGAGATTGGCGGGACCCAGACCGGGTTTGTCTCGTTTGAGGATGCGCTGATCGACTCGATTGAGATGGCAACAGCCGCCTATCAGCGAAAAGGGCAGCTATCGGGCATCTCTACCGGTCTGGATGACCTGGATGCGCAGCTAGGCGGACTGCACAAATCTGACCTGTTGATCCTCGCCGGCCGTCCTTCCATGGGGAAATCATCGCTGGCGCTCAACATCGCCTTTCATGTCGCCAAAGCGCACAAGACCGAAGTGGATGAAAACGGCGTTGAGAAGACGACCAATGGCGGCGTTGTTGGCGTCTACTCACTCGAAATGAGCAGCGAACAGCTCGCGACGCGCCTTTTGGCCGAGCACAGCGCTGTGCCGTCCCACCGCATCCGCCGCGGGGAAATCAATCCGGAACAATATGAGCATTTGCGTGATGCCGCGGATGAAATCAGCCGGATTCCCCTTCACATCGACGATACGGGCGGGCTCTCCATTGGGGCGATGGCTGCGCGGGCGCGACGGCTGAAACGGATGAAGGGGCTTGATCTGATCGTCGTCGACTATCTGCAGCTCCTGACGGGCGGGGCGATGATGAAATCCTCCACCAATCGCGTACAGGAAGTGACCATGATCACGCAGGGCCTCAAAGCCCTCGCCAAGGAACTCAACGTCCCTGTCTTGGCCCTCGCCCAGCTCTCCCGTCAGGTCGAACAGCGCGATGATAAACGCCCCCAACTGGCGGACTTGCGCGAATCGGGGTCGATCGAACAAGATGCGGACGTTGTGATGTTCATCTACCGCGATGAATATTACCTCGCCCGCGAACAGCCGGACGAAGATGATCCCGAAGCGGTCATGAAATGGCAGACCAAAATGGATAATGCTGTCGGTAAGGCCGAGGTCCTGATCCAGAAACAGCGTCACGGCCCGATCGGCTCGGTCATGCTGAGCTTCCAGCCAGAACTCACCAAGTTCGGTAATCTGGCGACCGATGAAGGCGGCGGTTACACGGAATACTAATCCGACATGTGGCGGATAAGGCGAGCCTTCGCATTGACCGAAGTGATCCACCGCGTCACATCAACACCCATGCAGGCCGCCCTAGACTTCCAAGAAGAATGCCACGCGATAAAGGCGTTACTGTCAGATTTATCCCCCTCTGACTTCGACCAAGCCACACGGTTCAAAGACTGGACCATCGGCCAGATTGTTGAGCATTTGCATCTGTTCAATATTGCCGCCGATGAGGCACTGGTAGGCGAAACAGCCTTCATGGCCTTCTGTCAGAAAATTCTGCCCAATATGGCAAAGGGCCACAAAGTGCTGCAACGCGACTGGTTTGGCGACACGCCTGCTTCAGAGACTTATGCAGCTTGGAAAGACTTTTACCCAGCTATGTCAGATCGCTTCCACGCAGCTGATCCAGAGGCCCGCCTGAAATGGTTCGGCCCCGACATGTCGGCGCGGTCCAGCATTATCGCGCGGCAGATGGAACATTGGGCGCATGCGCAAGCCATCTACGATGTTTTGGGGGTTGATCGTGTCAACACAGATCGCCTGAAAAATGTCGCCCACATAGGCGTCACAACCTATAGCTGGTCCTTCAAGGTCAACAGCCTTGAGCCGCCCAAGCCGAAACCTTTTGTGTCCCTAACGGCCCCCAGCGGCGCGATTTGGACATGGAACGATCCTCAGGACGATAACCGCATTGACGGGCCTGCCGAGGATTTCTGTCAGGTCGTCACACAATGCCGGAATATTGGCGACGCCGATATTAGTCTGCAAATGACAGGCGAAACGGCCCAGCATTGGATGCAGATTGCCCAATGCTTTGCTGGACCCCCGGAAACACCGCCGACGGTTGGAACGCGAAAGAAAGAGAATGCATAGTTTCAAGACAGTTTCGGACATCCGGATTGAACCCGGCGGAACAGCGAAGCTCGACGCCTATGTGGCGGGGCTACCGCGCAACAAACGCATCGCGATCATAACCGACAAAGGCGTCCGGTCGCTCGGACTGATGGATGCAGGGATCGCCGCGCTCAAAGATGCAGGCTATTCCCTGATGATCTTTGAGGAAGTGGTCGCCGATCCGCCGGAAGAGATCGTCGTCAAAGGCGCCAAGGTGGTCAAAGATTTTGACGCAGGCCTTGTCATCGGGTTTGGCGGTGGATCGCCCATGGATACAGCCAAAGTCATCGCTTATCTTGCGGATAATGACGAACCGATTGAGGCCATTTACGGCGTCGATGTCGCCCAAGGCTCTCGCCTGCCCCTCCTCCTGATCCCCACGACATCCGGTACAGGCAGCGAAGTCACGAATGTCGCGATTATTACGACCGGCAAAGGTTCCAAGAATGCCGTCGTGTCCGATCCACTCTATGCGGACCGCGTCTTGCTTGATGCAGACCTTACTCTCGGTCTGCCCGCACACATCACCGCAGCGACTGGCATTGATGCTATGGTCCACGCGATTGAGGCCTACACATCGATCCATCGCAAAAACCCGATCAGCGATGCTCTGGGTCTCTCCGCTTTACGCAAGCTGACAGGCGCGATCAGCCATGCCGTGAACACGCCGGATGATGTCGACGCTCGCAATGATATGCTGATTGGTGCGATGCTGGCCGGGCAAGCTTTCTCCAACGCACCCGTCGGCGCGATCCACGGCCTCGCCTATCCGTTAGGAGGATTTTTCCACGTCCCCCATGGCCTTTCCAACTCGCTCGTCATGGTTGAGGTCATGAAATTCAACGCGCAGGAAGATCGCGCGAAACGCTGGTACGGCGAAATCGCGAGCGACCTCGGTGTTGGAACTACCGCCTCGTCCCTCATTGACGAAATCATTCGACTGCAGGACGCCACAAAGGTTCAGCGCCGCCTTAGAGATGTGAACATAAGCGCGGACGCCATTCCGATGATGGCGGATGATGCGATCCTGAAAGACCGCGTCCTGCAAAATAATCCGCGCAAGATGACTTACGCCGATATCATCAACGTCTACGAGACGATTGCGTGACGCGCATCACGCCTGATACACGCAGCGCTTATGCACATTTCCAGGCGATCGCGACCCGTTGGGCCGACAATGACATTTATGGCCATGTCAATAACTCGGTCTACTACTTTTATTTCGACACGGTCGTGAACCAATGGTTGATTGAGGCAGGGCTGCTGGAACTGGGTCAGAGCAAAACGATTGGCCTCGTGGTTGAGACGAAATGTAATTTCTTCGCCCCTATCACCTTCCCGCAAACGGTGCATGCGGGCCTACGCATTGCCAAGATTGGCTCTAGTTCAGTGACCTATGAAATCGGACTGTTTGCTGACGATGAGACGCAAACAGCAGCGCGGGGTCACTTCGTTCACGTCTATGTTGACGAAAAAACACGGCGTCCGGTCAAAATATCTGATAGGATGCGAGAGAAGCTAGGGGAATTGGAGGTCAAATCATGACACTGGATATCGATCAGGCACAGATGGACTCAATGATGTCGGAAGACGTTAGCAAGGTAGGCCAACAAGCCACATTTACGCGGATGCAGGACGGCACGCTCGATGATTGGAAAATCATTGGCGCGGCCCACAAGCAGGATTTTGGCAATACGGCGGACCGCTTCATCGCCATGCTCCGCCAACTCGAAGATGCGACTCTCGGCTTTGCCTGTGATCAGCTCCAGCATGCTCTGATGTGTGGCACGCTCGCCCGCCGCGCAGGCGCGTCCACTGAGCATATCGTGATCGCGCTTTGCCACGATATCGCGAAAGTCATCAATGTACCGAACCATGGCCCCATCGCGGCTGAAATGATGCGCCCTTACATTTCAGAGGACAGCTATCACGTGATCTACAATCACCAAGCGTTTCAGGGTGAGCACTACTATCATTATCTCGGCGCGCCGACGGACCTGCGCAAACAGTGGGAGAATGAGAGCTGGTATCCCCTCGCCGTTAAACTCGTCGACGAATGGGACGCCCCGGCGTTCGATCCAGACTTCGAGGTCGACCCGCTCGAAAGCTTCATCCCGCTAATGCGAGAAGTCTTTCACGATAGTCCGAGGCCGCTTTGAACTATTCGCGGTCCTTAGCATTCTCAACCATAGAATAGTTTAAACCCGCGAATTGCATCTTCCTTTCGCCGCGTTATGACAACGGCATGATGAGGAGACAAAGCATGGTGCGATCAAGTCTAGCGGGAGCCTTGCTCCTTCTCCTAGGAACAGCTTGTACAACGGTTCCGACGCAGAGCCCACAAGCATCATCGCTTCATGGCGATATCCTGACGCTTGACGCGCATCTGGATACGCCTGCCCTGTTTCACCGGGATGGCTATGACTTCTCGGAGCGTGGGTCATTCGAGACAGACGGCACCAATGTCGACCTGCCACGCTTGCGCGAAGGCGAATTGGATGGTGGCTTCTGGGTGATTTACACAGCACCCGGCCCTCTGACGGAAGAGGCCTATATCAAAGCGCGGACCTCCGCGATTTTAAGACAAGCCTCTATCCGCGAATTGGCCGCCAAATATGCGGACGATGTCGCCCTTGCCTTTGACGCGGATGATGCGGCCGCCATCAACGAAGACGGCAAAATCATCGTCTTCCAGAGCATGGAAAATGCCTATCCGCTGGGCGAGGATATCTCCCTGTTGGAGACCTTTTATGTCGGCGGCCTTCGCATGCTCGGGCTCGTCCATTTCCGCAGCAATCAATTCGCCGATAGCTCAACGGATGCGCCGCTCCATGGAGGCTTGAGCGAACTCGGCAAAGAGTTGGTCCGCGAAGCCAACCGCCTGGGCATGATTGTGGATGCCTCACACGCATCAGACGACGCCCTGCGCGACATGATAGAGGTCTCGTCCACGCCGGTCATCCTGTCCCACAGCGGACCGGACGGTGTTTATGAGCACGCTCGAAATGTGCCCGATGACTTGCTCGTCGAATTTGCGGAAAGTGGCGGGGTGATTCATGTCAACGCCTTTGGCGGCTATCTGGAAGCCCTAGAAGCGTCGCCTGAACGCACAGCAGCGCTCGAAGCCTTTGAAGCCGAATTTGGCGGCTTCTTCGACCCGCGGTCTGACGCGGAAATGATCGCCTACCGCGCCGCCCGACAAGCCATAGACAAAGAGTTCCCCGGCCCGCGCTCTAGTTTCGAAAAATATCTCGAACACCTCTTCCATACGATCGATCTGGTCGGGATTGACCATGTCGGGATCGGCGCCGACTGGGATGGCGGCGGCGGCGTCGACGGGATGGCCGAAGTCTCCGATGTGCCAAAAATCACAGACGCTTTGGTCAAGGCGGGGCACAGCGCTGAGGACATTGAGAAGATCTGGAGTGGCAACGTCCTGCGCCTCATGCGCAAGGTTGAAGCCGCAAAAACGGCCACCCTGAAATCGCCGGATGTTTTGAAGTAGGTCTTTTGGACGTTTACCGCATAAAGCTGCTCTATTAGTTTAAACTTATTAAAGCTAATGCTTGATAATCCCTCTCTACGGTCCTCAATAAGTCACACACTTCCCATGCTGATCTTTGCAATTGGCTGCGGTGTGCTCCTGGCAATTTGGGCACCGTTTGGGACGCAGACCTTGTCGGCGGCGGGTCGGCTTTTATTCTGGGTTGGTCTCTGCTCGTCGGGATCGGTGGGCGCGGCGATTATTGATGGGCTGGTCGCCTTTTTCAAAGTGTCCGTCACAACCTTCCAACGCGTATTTTATCAATCCGTTGGAGCGACATCACTCGTCTCATCCATCCTGATTTTTACCTTCCCGCACTCAGGCGCCCCATTCATCTTGATGACGATTGTCTTGGCTTGGACCGTCTCTATCGTACTCAGTGCCATCGGTATAATGGTGCGGCAAAGATATGATTCTGATCCCGTCACGACACAGGCTGGCTCGACGACAGTTTCACCCGTCGCGACACCTAAAATAACGCGGCGACTACCGATCCATTTAAAAGAGGCCCGCATTCTAGCGCTCACAAGCGAAGATCATTATGTCCGCGTTATTTGCGATGAGGGATCACACCTCCTTCTGATGCGACTTTCCGATGCGATTGATGAAGTGTCAGGGCTGCAAGGCCTACAGACACATCGCAGCTGGTGGGTCGCAAAGACGGCCATTGCAAAAATTCAACGCACGGGGCGAACGGCTCAACTGACTCTGAAAGACTCCGATCTGGATATCCCTGTCAGCCGCAGTGGTCTTGCCAGATTGAAGGATAATGGCTGGCTTTAGGTACCACACTCACAAAGCTTAGGCCATTGACGTTACGTGAGTAGCCCAAAGGGACTGTCAACGAAGAAAACAAACCAGTGACGTAAACTTGGCTGATCTGAGCCTGTTTCCCAGGCAGTCGATCTCCAACGCCAACACAAAGTTGGCGACAAAATGGAGATATAAAATGACTTTTAACATGTCCGCAGTCGCTCGATGTGTCGCCATAATCCTTAGCGCTGGTCTGATCAGCACGACTGGGGAGAGTGAAGCCTACGCTGCCGAAGGCACTTATCTAAACGGGTCAATTACGCGGATTGACGATGATCGATTTGACCTCGACGCATTCACGACGAGGGCGGGCTGGAACTTCTCTAAATATTTCGGCGTCGAAGGGGAATTGAGCTTACCGACTGGCGAGGATCAACAAGGCTTCACGACATTTGAGCTATCACATGTCCTTGGCGTATTTGGGACAGCCCGTTTGGAACTCTCAGACAGCTTTGAACTCTTCGCCCGGACAGGACTGATCGACTCACAAGTCGATGTTCGCATCGACGTTCAAAATGAAGCCTTCACAGTGGATCAGAATTCAGCCGCGATAGGAGCGGGTGTAAACTGGTTCCCCACTAAGAATTTTGGTATGAGAGCGGGCTACACTTACGCCAAATCAGATACGTTTGACGCCGGGATCGTCATTCGGTTCTAGGGCTTACAAAGCAGTATTCGGGCTTAGAGACAGTTCTATAGCCCGGATATGGTTTTGAGAACTGGCGCACCTGACAGGATTTGAACCTGTGACCTCTGCCTTCGGAGGGCTAAGGACGGGTATTTCTCTAGATAGACCTGCTTTCCCTGACACCCTTCTAACCCCTGAAAAACAAGCCTTTTTATAGATTGCGATCCCCTGGTGTAGATTGACGTTCCGCTGTCCGTGGTTACTTTTGTGACTCAAGGGACCGTCGTGACTAGAAAGTTAACCAAGTCAATGGTGGACAGCGCCACCGCGAAGGATCGGGACTACTTCCTGTGGGATATTGAATTGAAGGGATTTGGCCTCAAGGTCTCGAAAGGCGGAACCAAGTCTTACGTTCTAAAGTATCGCGCTGGGTCAGGCCGTCGTGCACCCACCCGCCGGATGACGATTGGACGTCATGGCTCCCCATGGACACCAGAACAGGCTCGACGGACTGCTAAGAGCCTCCTTGGGCAAGTGGCCTTAGGCAAAGATCCTGCTCGGACGAAGCAGGAAGATAAAAAACAACCCACAGTCGCTGAGTTGTGTGATGATTACTTAATGAATGGCTGTGCGACCAAGGAGGCTCTTAGCAGTCCGTCGAGCCTGTTCTGGTGTCCATGGGGAGCCATGACGTCCAATCGTC
>JBCBGR010000099.1:0-8522 GCA_038526555.1 Pseudomonadota bacterium | reverse complement strand
CCTCATGATACGGTCTCTTTTTGATCGCGCCGAAAGCGTTCGTCCCGCTGATAAAGGCGCCGACGGACGGTTTCCTGGGCTTTGCGGTTCAACGGGAACCGTAAGGCGATAAATCCGCTGAACGCCATTAAGCCCGCGGGGAGAATAACGGCCACGAGTTTTATCCCTGTGGTCGCTTGGCTGTCGTAACTGTCTTGCCCAGGTTCAAACCCAAACTGTGCCAGCAGATAAAACCCCAGCGCCCCGGCTAAGCCACCAACCAGTTTCTGCGTAAGCTGGAAAGCCGCTACGAATTGTCCAGATTGTTGAGCGCCTGAACGCCAGCGTTCATAATCAACGACATCCCCAATGATCGAATTTGGGGCAACGACCGCGCCCATCGCCACAAGATAGGCCATCGTCGTAATACCAACATAGACCAGACCTGCGTAGGCCATATCGGGTGTCAGAAACAACGCGAGCAACATGACGCCGCAATAAATAAAGGCGGATGCGGCCCAAACATGGTGCTTTTGAAACCGAAGGAGAAAGAAGCCCGCCAGTGAAATGCCGATAAAGGCCCCTGCCATTTGGGTGAGTCCTTGATAGGGAACATATTCACCTGCTGCGAGATATGAATCGATAAAGAGAAATCCAATGCCGACGGCCACACTTGCGGCGATATCGAAGAACATGCCTCCCACGACAAGCACCTGCATAGGACGATTGGCGAGTATGGCCTTTGCAAGTGACGTCAGCGTCGGCCGTTCACTCTCCGCGCCGGGATTTCCAATAGGAGCGAGTTTGTAAGCCAGAAAGATAATAAAGGGCGTGCTCACGGCGACAATAATGGCAATGAGGCCCAGCGCTTCGAACGTGATCTCGCTTGTTGGTGTGAGAGGCAGGAGAGGAATGCCGAAGAATATGACTTGGCCGGCGATGGCGGCCCATTGCTGGACGGTTGCGACCTTGCCCCGCTCAGCATAGTCGGTGGTGATTTCCGCGCCCCAAGAGAGGTAGGCGACATCTGTCGCTGAGCCGACAAGGGTGACAACCCCTAGCCAGACTGCGAGGTAGACGAGACCTGCATTAGCTGGGGGAGAATATAGGAACCAAAGGCCAACCGCGGCGAGTATAGTTCCAGAAATGACCCAGACTTTCCGGTTGAGCTTTCCTCTCGCCGTCAGGTCGGTGAGTTGACCCACAACGAGTTGAAGGATCGCTTCAGCGAAACGCATCAGGATCAGAATGCCTGCGATCTTGTCGAGTGTGATGTCAAATTTTTCAGCGTAAAGCGCTGGAATGATCCCAAAGCTCGCCACTCGTGTGAGGAAGAGTATGGCTTGAGGGCCCGCATAAGCGGCCAACTGTGTGTTGGAAAGAAGGGGTGTTCCAAGCTTCAACGATTTTTTCGGTGTCATGATCGTGCCAATGCTCCGGGGTCGACTTGATCAGTTTTAGCAGCGAGTGGAAGGACAAGCTGGCAGCCCGCCTCTCCACCAACATAAAGACTGATGTTTCCGCGGTGTTTTCCATCAGCCTGCCGACAATCTGCGTTTGGCTCAAAGTATAGACCGGTCACAGCCCGGATGGTCAGGCGTATTCGGGATCTTTCTGCAAGGGATCGCGCAACCCATCGGAAGTTTTTCAATTCTATCTGGCGTGTCTCGCCAGGAGTTAATGGGGTGTGCTGAGGCGCATCGACCCAAGAAAGCCGCTGCATTGTGGAGGTAAGAAGAATAGTGGATCCGTCTGGTTTAACCTCGTGAAGAAGAACACAGATATCGGCATCAACAACGTCGGCGCTTAAGCTTAGATTCAGCGCCGGTTTTCCTGCGAGCGTAATGGTGTCTGATAAAGGCTCAGAATGATAAACGACGCCAAAACCGTTCTGATCAAGTGAGAAGATGGGGTCAGTTGGGTCTTCGGACCAAAGGCTATTGAAGAGATTATGATTTGGGGGAGGAAACAGCGCACCATAAGCGGCCCCAGGACCAGCTTCGTCAGGTCGTTGGGTGAATTCGAGGACCTCTGACCATTCTTCATCACGTCCGACTTGAAATGTAGCAGTCTCAATGTCTGCTGGCATTTCTTGCAAGCGGCCAGATCGGTAGGCTGAGGAGGCATCTGTGCCTGCTTGGTCAAGATACCTTACAAGTTTCTGGTCGCTCGCGGCCGGAAGGGAATCGGCATTATGCCAGCTTTCTTCACCGCAAATGTAGTAAGTGACTTTTCTTTCAATGAAATCAGGCCGGCTCCCATCGCCCAGTAGCCAATGATACCATTCGATTTTCAGCTTTTGGAAATCAGCATTAGCATTCTTTGAAAATCTGAGTTCGCCCAGGTTTTGGCTGCCTTCCATGCCACCATGACCCCAGGGTCCAATGAGGATATGTCCGAATTCTTCCGCTTGCTCGGGAGCAAGATTGTGGAAGCGGTCCCAGGCGTGAAGCGTTCCGACAGACGCGCTATCGTTTTGCCCGGTGACGCATAAAATAGGAAAGTCGATGGCTTGAAGATCATCCTGGCTCGGTAAAAGCCTTTCCCAATGAGGTCCCCATTGAGGTTTTTCGACTTGCAAGAGGAAGTCAGGATGATCGATTCCAAAATCCCCTGGAATCGATGAGAACGAACGCTTCTCAGTCCTCAGCTCCGCCAGATAACGACTCCAGAAATGAGGCGATGCAAAATGGTTCCAGTAAGGAGGTTTGCCCGATGTCAGAACGCCCCAGATGATCCCATGTGCATTCGGGACGCCGCCCCAGGGCATATCGACCCCGTTCATCGCGGTTCCTGCGGGAATAATTGTACGAAGAGCGGGGGACCGATCCTTTAAGGCCATCCATTGATTGGTGCCGGTGTAGGAGCTGCCATAAAGACCAATTTTCCCGTTGCACCAGTCTTGTTCGCAACACCAATCCAATAGGTCGCGAATATCAGCGGGCTCCGATTCCCACATCCGGAACGACCCTTGTGAGTCACCGCGCCCGCGAACATCGGCTGCGACGAAGGCAATTCCTGCGTTCGCGAACCTAATGCCATCTTTGTAAAGTCTGTCGACGCCGTAAGGGGTTGCTTCACAGACTGTCGGCAAGGGGCCCGTCCGGTCCTTCGGTAGATAGACTATGACGTTGAGACCAATGCCGTTGCGCATTTTGACAGAGCGGTTCCAATGAATGTCGACATGAGCGTGTGCTGGATCAGGGGTCTCAGATCTTGACTGTGTGCTCATAAAGACATCCCCATACCCTTAGATGCTATATTGTATACACTGTGTCTACAAATTACTTGCTTTGATGAGATCCGCAGCCTTCTCTGCTACCATGATCACTGGAGCCATTGTATTTCCAGAAGTGACAGTTGGGAAAACCGAGGCGTCAACAACCCGTAAGCCTTTGACCCCTCGAACTTTTAAGTCAGGCCCAACAACGGATAAAGCATCAGAGCCCATCCGGCAGGTGCCCGATGTGTGATAGCAGATTGAGGTTTTGTCTTTTGCAAACTGGATAAGGTCGTCAGTCGTTGCTTTGCTAAAATCAAGCTGAGGTTTTGAAATATATTGAGAAAAGCTGGGCTGTGACGCGATGTCATCCGCGAGCTTCATACCTTTGAGCATGATGGCTAAGTCACGTTCGTCTTCCAAGAGGTTCGCCTCAATGATTGGCATATCCTTCGCCTGATTAGACCTTAATCGAATTGAACCTCTCGAGCGGGGCTTTGCGACGGATGGAGAGAGCGAAAAAATATCTGTTGGGTTTGTTCCATTGAAGGCATCTTCTAACGCGCCCCATGGACCCGCGAAAAATAGAAGCTCAGGGCAGGTCGCGTGTCCATCACCATAGGAGTAAGCCAGAAGGTGCGTGCCGGGAGATGTCGCAGGCCCGGTTCTCTGGGTAAAATATTTCGCGCCTGCCAAGAGACTTCCGGGCAGTTTTGAGGATCGCCAATAAGTCGGCTTTGTCACTTCATATTCGATATAGATCTCAGGATGTTCTTGGAGATTTCGGCCTACCTCCGGAGAATGACGGATGATTGGAATATTCAAATCGCGCAAGGTAGTTTCATCTCCGATACCTGAGAGCATAAGAAGCTGCGGAGAGGCGATTGGGCCGGCGCAAAGAAGTATCTCTTTGTTCGCCTTTGCTTCTTCTTGGTTTCCGTGTCGCTCAAAAACCACCCGGGTGGCACGACCTTCCTCAAACTGGATTTTGGAAACCGATGTATTTTTCAAGACTCTGAGGTTCTTGCGATGTCTCACAGGGTTCAAATAGGCAACGCGTGTGCTTTGTCGAATCCCTGACTTCTGGTTGGTTTCTGAATAACCCACGACAGAGGAGGGTTCATCGAGATTCAGATCGTTAATGTCCTTTGACTTTTGAAAGCCTAAAGCCTTGAACGCATCTATGAGCGGGTGTGCGAGAGAATGCGGACTCTTGAAAGTCTCAATATGAAGGGGCCCATGTTTTCCTCGCGCCTCAGACAGATCTTTATTGGCAACATGTTCCAGTTTCCGGAAGTATTGTTCTACCTCGGCATAAGACCATCCTGTTGCCCCGAGAGATGCCCACTCATCATAATCGGCGGCGACCCCTCTTGCGTAAATTAAGCCGTTAATGCTGCTAGAGCCGCCTAAGCCCTTCCCCCGCCGCCATTGATCCGTTCGCATATTTCGGGATGGATCCTGCGCAACAGGATAGTCAAATGCGTATCGGTTCCAGTTTTTGACAAAAACCTGTCCCCCGGGGATCGCAAACCGAGGATCGCGGAATGAACCGCCTGCATCCAGCAATAACACGCTGTGACTCACTGTCTCACTAAGGCGGGCCGCTATGACACAACCCGCTGTTCCACCACCAATTATGATATAGTCGTATGTCCTCATGGCGTCCTCAGTTCGACGTAACCGATGTTCTAGTAGACACGGTGTATACAAAGTAGGGAGGTTACGCTATGATCAAAGTGTGACCCAAGATTGCTTCTATCCTATGGAAAAGACAACGGACCATAGAGCCAATGCCAAGGCTTTGGAGATTGATACCCGCCCGTTTATTGATGGGGCTCGGATGTCAATGGATTTAAGTCAGTCATTCGAAACAATTCATCCTTTTGATGGGTGTGTCGTCGCTCAATATCCCACATGCTCTGCCGATGTTGTCAAGAAAGCCGTGGATATTGCAAATGCCGTGTTCAAAGCGAGCGGTTGGTCCGACCTACCGGTCTCAGAACGAACAGACGTCATCGTTAAATGGGCCAAACTGATCGAAACGAATGCCGAGGAACTTGCAAGTTTAGACACGCTGGAAATGGGAATGCCTTTCCAGCAGGCTCTCCAGGATGTGAAGGCCACAGCTCAGGAGATGATATCACTCGCCCATCTTGCCAAGTCACTCAAAACAGACGCGGGAGTTACCGCACCTGGCACGCTTTGCATTAACACGCGTGACCCATTGGGTGTTGTCGCTGTCATCACGCCTTGGAACTTTCCACTCAATCAGAGTGTGATGAAGATTATACCCGCGCTTCTTATGGGAAATGCGGTCGTCGCTAAGCCGTCTGAGGTTGCCTCGGCGAGTACCTTGCGAGCGGCAGATCTGTCGAAGAGGGCAGGGGTTCCCGACGGTATATTAAATGTTCTAACAGGTCCCGGTGATCCGACGGGAACTGCGCTCGTGAAATCTTCAAACATCAGAAAGATCAGTTTTACGGGTTCTGAGAAAACCGGCTCCAATATTCAAGCGCAGTCCGCAAGTTCCGGAACTCCAAAGCCGATGCTTATGGAGCTTGGCGGCAAGTCCCCTCACATTGTTACAGAGTCATTTGGCTCCCCCGACGGTTTAGCGGACGCGATCGCAGCTGGGATATTCTGGAACAGTGGTCAGGTCTGTTCCGCAGGGTCTCATCTGATTGTTCATGAATCCTGCTATGATCCATTGCTGGACGCACTTCGAGACGCGGCCAACAATTTTGTACCTGGAGATCCTTTTGAGAAAGACACCGCGATTGGCCCAATTGCGACCCGACAGCAATTTAACAAAATTGTGCAATATATGCGCGTTGCTGAAAGCGAGGGTGCCAGGCCCGTGGTGGGAGGCCTTCACAAAGTTGATTTAGAAAACACGAATTTGCTCATACCCCCAACGATCTATGAATATGTTGATCCGACATCAGATCTGGCGTTGGAGGAGCTGTTTGGTCCGATACTTATCGTCTCAAAATATAAGACGAAAGAAGAGGCGCTGTCCCTCGCGCATCAGTCGGGATATGGATTAACTGCAACGGTTTGGTCGAAAGATATGTTCGAGGGGTTAGACTTATCCCGACGCCTCCAGTCTGCAACAGTCACCCTACACGCAACGATGGAGCCGCTTCGCGAGTTCTCACCCACCTTAGGTTTCGAACCTTATGGGCGGTCTGGATTTGGGTCTGACTTTGGAATGGCGCAGTTTGAACAGTTCTCACGCCTCAAGCTAATCACAGTGAATTCTGGCTGAGTGAGCGATGACACTATGACAAACCAAGGAAAGCCCCAACTTTCAGACAGCTTTGATGTGATCATCCTAGGCTCAGGTGTGGCTGGGTTGACGACGGCTCTGACGCTCGCCAAACAAGGAAAAAACGTCCTGGTCATCGAGAAGCGTAAGCGACTGGGAGGTGCGACGGCCCGCTCAGAAGGCATGGCATGGATCCCCTTATCGCGCCAAGCGAAGGAAGCTGCGGTCCATGATACTCAGCAAGATGCATTGCAGTATCTTCTGTCCGTTTCTGATAAAACCAATCTCAAGAGGGCCGAGAGTTACGTTGAAAATGCTTCAAATGCCCTCGACTTTGTCGAACGAAATTCGCCTGTAAAATATGAGCTAGTCTTAGGGTCTTACGATTATTACGACACGCTTGAGGGCGCATTGAAAGGTGGCAGAGCGCTTAGGCCGCTCCCCCTTGATGCGCTCAAATCGAAATTTGATCTGAATCGGATTGAGCCGCCACTCCCAACGACGATGATTTTTGGGGGTATGACTGTCGCGTCAAAAGACCTTCCTGATTATATGAATATGACCCGCTCACCAGGAGCGGCCCTTCGGGCGACGTCATTGATTTGTCGCTATATCTGGGACCGCGTTCGCGGATATTCGCGGGGGCAACGAATAGCGGGTGGCAACGCTTTGATCGCAGGACTCATTCAAGGCGCGGAGTCCTGTGGAGTCACAATCGCGAGCGACGTAAGGCCCATTGAATTACTAAAACAAGCTAGCGCTGTGACGGGTATCAAAGTGTCGATCCAGGGCACTGTTCGCACGATCAAATGCGTTGATGGCGTTGTTCTATGTTGTGGGGGTTGGTCTTGGAGTTGGGATCGTCGAAACGAATGGTTTCCTCATCAAGACGCGGAGCATCATTCACTCACGCCTAAATCTGGCGCGGAAGGCGATGCAATCAGCTTAGCGCGAAAGTTTGGCGCGCGGGTTGATCAAAGCCCTGAGCATCCTGCGGCATGGTCTCCCGTCTCCCTTGTGCCTCAACATGACCAGTCTACTGCCCCGTTCCCTCACTATATCGATCGCAATAAACCGGGCATCTTTGCGGTTACTGAAGATGGAAAGCGCTTTGCAAATGAAGCCGCACCGTACCAGGATTTCACGGCGGCGATGATTGAGGGGCTCCAAAAAGCGCCTGAGAAGCGATTCTACCTGATCGCAGATAGCCAAGCCATAAAGCGTTATGGTCTGGGGGCTGCGCCGCCCTCGCCAGGTAATCGCAGACCCTTCACTCGATCAGGATATCTGAAAAAAGCGAAATCCTTAGAAGAGCTTGCTCATCTTTGTAAGATTGACGAAGGGGCCCTGCTTCAAACGGTGAACACAATGAATGAGGCCGCGCGGTTGGGAGAAGATACCGAATTCGGTCGGGGCAGCTCCGAGTATGATCGATCAAACGGAGATGCTCTTCAGTCTCCTAAGAACCCTAATCTTGGACCCTGTAAGACGGGCCCGTACTTTGCAGTTCAAATCTATCCCGGTGACATTGCGACTTTTTACGGTCTGAGTGTGAATGAGCACTCACAGGTTTTAGGAGAGCAAGAGCGTCCCATAGCAGGCCTCTATTCGGCGGGCTCTGACGCCATAACGATTGCGGGTGGGACTTATCCGGCCGCAGGAATGACGATTGGACCGGCTATGACATTTGGATATACAGCAGCGAAACATATCTTGCGTCGAAACGCCGATAGTCACAGCCAGCAGGCGGCTTAGCTAGTTCAGAGTGATATTATTGCTCTCACGCTCTGAAAGCATATGGATGAGCTGTTCTCTTACAATTTGAGCATCGGCTCTCGCGGCATCATCAGCTTTCTGCGTGTCTCTAGCCCGAAGGGCCTCGAGCAATTCGTGATGATGTTTCAGCTCCGTCGTTGGAACGTGATTGTCGAGTGAACGCATGTAGAGCCTGAGAACGCGTTGGCCCTCATCTAATAGGCTTTCTAGCCAGTTTCGATACCAAGGATTTGCGCCAATATCCGCGATCAGGAGATGACCCTGTCGATTGGATTG
>JBCBGR010000098.1:0-8601 GCA_038526555.1 Pseudomonadota bacterium | reverse complement strand
GCTTCAAGACAAGAAGGCTGGGTTGAGCATTCATGCTGATTACGCGGTCAATCGCGCTGGCATGGATCAGCATGCTGCAATTGTCGAAACCGACGCTGAGCTCGTCGTGATGACCCTGCTTGAAAGCCAATGGTCAGATGAGAGCCTCTATGATTTTCGGGCGCGGGGAGACTATCCTTACGCGCAGAGCTTTTACGGGCCGGATCAAATTGTCGAAGCGCGTCAACGCTGGTTCGAAGGCCTTGAGAATATCCAGTTCCGGGCCGACCATATTTGCGAAGTCCCTTATCTCGGAGACGCTGTCGATGTTGCGCTGCGTTGGTCCATGACGGCCGATCATGCGGGCGAGGGCCATTATGGCGCGCCCACGGGTGAGACGATTTACATTCTAGGGGTCAGCCATTTCCGGATTTTGGATGGCATCATCCGAGAAGAGGCGACCCTCTGGGACGATGTGGGTGTGATGCGCATGATTGAGGGCATTCGCCTTGGCCTCTAAAATCGAACGGTTCATTGATGCCCACCATCATTTGTGGGATCTGACTGAATGTCGGCACACCTGGCTGCTACAGCCCGGTCGCCGGTTTTTTGGTGATCCTGCGCCGATCGCCAAAAACTATCATGTCCCGGAGTTTCGGGATGATGTTGGCGACCTGCCGCTTGTTGGGTCGGTTCATATTCAGGTCGGGGTCGAAGAAGACCATTCCGTCGGTGAGACCGAGTGGCTTGCTTCTCAGAATGAGCAATATGGTTTGCCGTCCGCCATCGTGGCTTTCTGTGACCTGACGAAGGAGAACGCACAGTCAGAACTGGATCGCCATCAGGCCTTTGCGACCTTAAAAGGCGTTCGACAGATTGTTGGTCGAGACGCCAAGGAAGATGCGAGAAACGGGACCAACGCGCTTCTGGAAAACCCGGATTTCAAAACCGGATTGTCTTCATTGATCAAACGGGGTTTGTCCTTTGACTTACAACTCACCCCGCCATTGCTGAGTGCAGCCGCAGAGTTGTTTGCCCAAGTCGAGGATCTCCCTGTCGCGCTCTGTCATGCCGGTAGCTTGCAAGATTTCTCCGAAGACGGAGTAAGCGCTTGGGAAGCTGGGCTGAAACGCTTCGCCGACGTACCCAACGCAATCTGCAAGCTCTCAGGCTTCGGCATGTTTGATCATGATTGGTCTGCCACGTCCATTCGTGACTATGTCTTGCGCGCGATTGATATATTCGGGCCAGAGCGTGTCGCGATTGGATCAAACTTCCCGGTCGACAAACTCACGGCCAGCTACGCCAAAACGATCGGTGCTTACATCGGCATCACTGACGGCTTTTCTGCGACCGAACGCGACGCCATGTTTTATGCGACTGCTAAGGCGTTTTATCGTCTTTAGCGCTGTTGAGCGTTGCTAAGATGGCCTAGAGGTGTCACGTCATGGCCTCTGATCCGAACCATCATACTGTTCTTGAAGATGTTCAGGGCTTCCTCTCGGGGGCTTTGCTCTGCGCGCTCGGCGTGCTCATCTTTTCCCATCTCGGCTTGATTACCGGACAGACGGCGGGATTAGCGCTTCTGATTGCCTACGCCACAGGCTGGAATTTCGGCCTCGTTTTCTTTGTTCTCAATATCCCGTTTTACCTTTTTTCCTATTGGCAGATGGGGGCGTGGTTCACGGTGAAATCTTTCATCGCCGTCGCAATTCTGTCGATCATGACCTATTTCATGCCGCCGCTTTTTCAGATTGCGAGCATACAGCCCTTGTTGGGGGCGGTGATCGGTGGTGCGCTGGCCGGGTTTGGGTTGATCATTCTCTTCCGCCACGGCGGATCGCTCGGCGGCATAGGCGTCGCCGGCCTATTTCTACAAGACCGGACCCGTCTGCAGGCTGGGTGGGTTCAGCTTTGCTTCGACCTTATTCTGTTCGCCACGGCTTTCCTGATCCTTGAGCCGATCATCGTGCTCTATTCCCTGATTGGTGCTATTGTTCTGAATGTCAGCATCGCGATCAATCATCGCAAAGATCGTTATATCGCGCACTAACCGGCTTTTGCGGCGTCCGCTGTCGACTCACCTTGAATGAGAATGCACGCAAGATTGCGTTGTTCGACGGTCATATCTCGTCGTTCAACACGTTCCAGAAGCAGGTCGACGGCGGCCGAGGCCATGCGCGCAATGGGCTGGCGGATTGTTGTGAGTTTATAGGCTGAGAACTGCCCGGCGGCGATACCGTCAAACCCGGCCACGGAAATGTCTTTCGGCACCTGAAGTCCCAACTCGTGTCGCAACTGATCCATCGCCCCCATCGCCATCATGTCATTGATTCCGATGATCACAGTGGGTGACTGTTTCATGAGTGGCTCTGCTGCGGCAGCGCCAGACCCATACCGATAATCGCCGCGGTGAAGCGCCACTGGCGATAGCTTATGGCGTGAGAGGGCTTGCTCAATCTGCTGCACGCGATTTTGCCCGACCATTGAGGTCTCTGGCCCCAATATTAGGCCAAATCTTGAATGCCCCATTGTCACCAGATCATCGATAAGTTCTCCGGCTGCGCTCGTACTGTCCGCCCAGACTGTGTCCGTTTTCCGATCAGCGAACCAGCGATTAAACAGGATCACAGGAATGTCGCGGTCTGTGAGCAACTCATATTGGGAACGGGAGAGGTGAGACGCGGAAATCACGCCATCCACGGAATATTGCCAGATTTGATCCATTACCGCATCGGCGTCAGACTCACTATCCACTGTGAACAGGAGCACGCGTAAGCCCTGATTAGAGAGGCGTTGGGTGAGTTGAAAGAGGACCTCAGGATAGTAAAAATTCATCGTCGAGGAGACGAGAATGGCAACGAGGCCAGATCGTTTCGTGATCAAGCTTCGGGCAATGGCATTCGGCTGATAGCCGAGTTCCTTGGCCGCCTTCATGACCTTCTCCCGCATTTTTGCGGAAATAGAGGCGCCCGGTTTGAAGCAACGCGAGACGGCTGACTGCGAAACGCCGGCCAGTCGGGCGACATCGTAGCTCGTTGCGCGTTGGGGCTTGTCCTCCATAATGATCCTATAAGCGCTTACTGAGGCTGCGGTCAGCCCCTTTCTCGGCCAGGTTTATCGCTTATGGAGCGCATCAGGGTTTTTGAGCAGATCAATACCGTGTTGCGACACATAATAGAGCAGATCGATATAGACCCAGTTTTCTGCGAGCTTGTCCCCGTCGCGACGATAAATATCGACGACCCGCATTTCTGCGAGTGTATCAGAGGCCTCTAATCCCAGAAATCCACCCAGGTTCCGGTTGTTCAAATTAGGCCAGCCAAACCATCCCGAATAGTGACCTTCGGTGATCCGGCAGACATGACCGTTAAACACTTTATCGCCCAATCCGGTTCTGAACGGCGTCTGGTGTTGTACCTGATAGCGCGGAATCGTGATTGCGGTGCCAATTCCAGCGGGGCCGTACCACGCCATGTCCTCGTTCCAGGTCTTGCGTAGAACGTCTGGTGGGCAGGCAACAGCGCCGCGCTTGTTTTGATCGGCGAGGTCCTGGATCATCAGGTCCAGAAGCTCACGTGTTTTTTCGGTCTCTGCTGGATCGTCCGTTTCCAGCCGAACGCCGTCGCGCGTTAAGGGGCTCGGATGCATGATCCGAGATCCCGTCTGCGTTGGGATCGGATCAAGACCGACCTGTTGTTGCAGTGCGATCAGATCGATGAAAAGGGCGGTCTCTTCAATGACCTTGTCTTCAAGATTGACCCGATGGAACTCGGCATACGGAATAAAGCTAGTCTTCTGATTGGCCGGAATACCCACAAAGTCCTGATCAAACAGACCGACAAAGTGCCCTTGCGAACAGGTCCATATTTCTTCCTCAGCATGTTGATTAAAGCCCGCAAAGAAAATGGCTTCACGACGATGAAGGGCAGAAAAGCTGGTTGTTAGTGGATGCCAGAATTTGTCTAGGACCGTCTCAACCCCGTCCAATTCAAAGAAAGGCATAACACCGCGCCAATGATAGGTCGCAGAGACATGGTCTGAGAGTTTGACGATATCGCGTTCAGTCTCAGCCATCGCCGCGCGAACAATCTGTTTCGCGGTTTGCAAATCCTGTTGTTTGGGCGTCATGGCGTGGGTCGATCAGGCGGGTGTGCGTGGGGTTGGCAAACTGTCCAAGCCCTGAATGTTCTGCCCCGCAAAGCGACGCAAGCGAATATCGGCCTGTTCCTTATGGCCTGCAAAGCCTTCCATAGCGCACAGACGCGAACAATATTCTGCCATCATGACAGACCCTTCCTCCGTCAATTTCTGATAGGTACAGGTCTTCAGGAATTTCCCGACCCAGAGACCACCCGTATATCGCGCCGCCTTATTCGTCGGGAGCGTATGGTTGGTGCCAATGACTTTGTCCCCGTACGCGACGTTGGTTTCAACACCGAGGAAGAGCGCGCCATAATTGGTCATATTGTCCAGGAAATAGTCCGGATCCTTGGTCATGACCTGAACGTGCTCAGAGGCGACATAATCCGCCATTTCGACCATCTCCTCATAATCCTTGCAGAGGATAACCTGCCCATAATCATCCCACGCTTTCCCGGCCGTCTCGCCCGTTGGCAGTATGTGACGTTGCCGCTCAACTTCACGGATTGTCTCTTCGGCGAGCGATTGTGAATTGGTGATCAGAACAGCGGGGGAGGTGGGGCCATGCTCTGCTTGACCAAGCAGATCAGCCGCGCAGATTTCCCCGTCAACTGTGTCATCTGCAATCACAAGCGTCTCTGTAGGGCCCGCAAACAGGTCGATCCCAACCCGGCCGAACAATTGCCGTTTGGCTTCGGCGACATAGGCATTGCCGGGCCCGACAAGCACATCAACGGGGGCGCAACTTTCTGTGCCGATGGCCATCATGGCAACGGCTTGGACGCCGCCCAGACAGTAAATCTCATCCGCGCCTGCCATATCCATCGCCACAACGATGGCCGGGTGAGGGCGGCCTTCAAACGGCGGCGCACAGGCGATCACACGCGGCACACCGGCGACCTTGGCTGTCACAACGGACATGTGCGCTGACGCGATCAGCGGATATTTACCGCCGGGAATGTAGCAGCCCGCCGCGTTCACCGGGACATTCTTATGACCCAGGATAACCCCAGGGTGGGTTTCGACTTCCACATCCTTCATGGAATCGCGCTGAATTTGCGCGAAGTTCCGCACCTGTGTCTGGGCAAAGGCGATATCGGATTTTTCTTGATCCGTGAGTTCCGCGTGGCAGCGGTCAATTTCCTCTCGCGTTAGTCGGAAGCTCTCTGGTCCCCAGCGATCAAATTTCTCAGAGTACTCGCGAACCGCTGTATCACCGCGCTCTTCCACATCCGCCAAAATAGACTCGACCGTGGCACGAACCGCAGCGTCAGATTTCATTTTCGTGTCGGCATCCATG
Source organism: Pseudomonadota bacterium (assembly GCA_038526555.1). Taxonomy (GTDB): domain Bacteria; phylum Pseudomonadota; class Alphaproteobacteria; order Caulobacterales; family Maricaulaceae; genus Litorimonas. The sequence continues at coordinate 3,179 of JBCBGR010000098.1, read as the reverse complement.
CCGTGCTTTAAATAGGTCGCCATCTCTCCACTCTGATCTGCGAGCACTCCTGAATTGGTATGAGGCTAGCATTTTTGCATTCGAATGCAATTCAAACATTCGAGGAAGATGAACTTGTCATTTTCACAATACTGTTTGGGCTGATCCTATCGTGATTTTTCAGCCATGCCTCTAATCAACAGCGTCGATAGCGCGCCTGATCTTCTCAAAGGTCTGTATCATCTCATCCGGATCCGAATTCAGGAAGGGGGAGAATTGAAGCGTGTCACCGCCATTACGCATGACGAGGTCTTCCTCCCAGAAACAGTGTTTGTGAATGTCGAGTCCGCGCGCTCCGGGTTCATCTTTGCGCGATTCCAACTCGATCGCGCCCATCAGACCGATATTGCGCACATCAATGACTTTGGGATGATCCGCAAAACCGTGCAGCAAGTCTTCAAATAAAGGCTCAAGCGACCTGGCCTGATCGAAGCTTCCTTCTTCAGCGTAGACATCGAGCGTTGCCAGTCCGGCGGCGGCAGCGACCGGATGTCCAGAATAAGTATAGCCATGGAAGAGTTCGATTCCGGGGCCCGCGCCCTCCATCAAGGCTGTGTGAATTTCATCGCTGACGAGCACGCCGCCCATCGGAATGACGCCATTGGTGAGCCCTTTGGCGGTGGTGATAATATCCGGCGTGACGCCAAAACGGTGGGAGGCAAATGCGCTTCCAACGCGACCAAAGGCGGTGATAACCTCATCAAAGATGAGAAGCATTCCGTGTCGCGTACAGATGTCTCTCAAGCGTTGCAGATACCCGACGGGTGGCGGAAGAATTCCCGTTGATCCCGCTGCAGGTTCCACAATAACCGCCGCAATGTTTTCTCCGCCATGAATGGCGCAGATCCTCTCAAGTTCATTGGCCAGGTGAGCCCCCCAGCGCGGTTGCCCGCGAGAAAAAGCGGCGTGCTCTAGATCAAATGTGTGGGGCAAGTGATCGACGCCCGGTATCAAAGCCGCGCTGAACGCTTTCCGATTGGGCGTAATCCCGCCCACAGACATGCCGCCAAAATTTGTTCCGTGATAGCCGCGTGCACGACCCACAAAGCGCGTCCGCTCTGCATGTCCGTTGGCCCGATGGTAGGCGAGCGCAACCTTTAACGCCGTATCCGCTGACTCTGATCCTGAGTTGGTGAATAGTACAGACCCAAAAGAGTCGGGTGCTAGCTTGAGTAAGCGATCTGCCAGTTCGAAGGCTTTGGTATGACTGACCTGAAAGCCAATCGCGTAATCCATCTCCGCCACCTGTTTCTGGACGGCAGCCACGATCTTGGGATGGCAATGCCCCACGCCGCAGGTCCACAGTCCTGAAAAGCTGTCATAGAGCTGCCGCCCGTCTTCTGAACGGTAGTAGTGACCTTCAGCACCCACAAGCATGCGGGGATTTTCACGGAAATCACGCATCGCGCTGAACGGCATCCAATGGGCGTTCATGTTGGGCATTTGGGATGTCTGCATCAGGGCCTCACTTTGAGCCTCAAAACATCACGGAGTGGGATGTTAAACAATCCGTTTTGTTTTAGCTTGTTATTCGCTGATTTTGCTCACAAAACCCCCAAGACTGTTTAGGATAGAAAACACTTTTGGATTAGTGCATGGATGCAGATATTGACGTCGGGGTCCGCTTAAGAGCGGTTCGAACGCAGAGCGGTATATCGCAGCGCCAATTGGCCAAGAGAGCTGACGTGGCGAATGCGACGATTTCTCAAATCGAAGCGGGGAAACTCAATCCGACTGTTGGGGCTCTGAAAAAGATCCTGGGTGGATTTCCGATGAGCCTGGGTGAGTTCTTTTCCGAGGGCCCGAACTCAGAACGCGACGACATCTTCTTTCGTGCACGGGATCTGATCGAACTGTCAGACGGCGGTGTTTCCTATCGTCAAGTTGGGCACGATTTATCCGACAAGGCGATCCAACTTCTCCACGAACGTTACGCGCCAGGTGCTGGCACGGGTCGGCATCAATTCACCCATGAGGGTGAAGAGTGTGGGATTGTCTTAAAGGGCGAGCTGACCGTCACAGTTGAGGAACAATCAAAGATATTGCGGGCGGGCGATGCCTATTATTTCGACAGTTCGAAGCCCCATAGTTTCAAGAATGAGGGTAGCATTGAGTGCGAGGTCATATCGGCCTGCACCCCGCCATCATTTTGACGCGCTTGGATCGGATGTTTGGTGAGGGGCGTCTTTAGTTAAATCCGCCGAACGCTTGCAAGCGTTCTGTTTGGATGCTCTTCCAGCGGCCGCCTATCAACCGTTTCCTCCTCCAGAAAAAGGATCTTTCCCAAAAGGATCACTGTTAGAAGTGTCATCGTCAGAACGGTCATCATCAGAAGGGTCGTCAATGCTATCTGTTCCGCCTGTAACCTTTTCGAATTCGAATTTATTCAGCTCTCTTATCATGGCCTGTTCCTTTCCTTTGCCATTCCCAGCCATGGATCGTTGGTCGCCATGGCCCTTGCTTTGGAGGGGAGGCCTTATTCGCTTCAATTTGAAGGCCAATAGCTCCGATCAACCGTCTCAGTTGGTTAGCGTTGTGAGCCGATCAAACCCAGAGATTCTCCTCTCATGATGTCTGCTAGCTCGCCACCCACAATAACACGCTGATGTTGCACACTAGGACAGTTCGCCTTTTATTTGTCAATCCCATAAAGATATAAATTTAAACTTACACTAAAGACGTGTTTCTGTTTCAGGTCGGTCGTCGGGAGAGGCGTAGATCAGACGATGAAGCCGAACGTCGGTGTCGATGCAAGCGGTCACTTCAACTCTACGAAACGGTAAACTGGGATGGTACGTCTTGTTTGATCTACGCATCAGCTCTTTCGAGCTTCGCACGTATGGCAGGCATTATGTCCTGAGCCATTGAGGCCTGTACGGCCAGAAGCGCCGTAGAACTGATTAAGAGTGAGAGAAAACCTCTTGCACATTGGGGATTGAGCATTGCTGTTCTTGTAACCGTTTCGCATTGATTGATCCGGTCGAAGACATGACGATCATGAATTTGCTGTCGTGTTACAAACCTTGTTAGAGTCTCCAATAGAGCGAATTTTGTGGCCGCAAATCTTTAGGCGACCCTAACCTAATCTTTCTGTATCTCACTATCAGCAAAGCCGCCTCCACTCATTTGGCGAAAACCAA
>JBCBGR010000097.1:0-8689 GCA_038526555.1 Pseudomonadota bacterium | reverse complement strand
GCGCACTCAGCGATAATCCGACAGTCCGGCTCCAATCAGCGAGTTCGCGTGCCAATTTGCTTGATGCGGTTGGTCTGGCGCGCGCGGCTGTGACGAGCCCGAAGAGCCGCGCCGCTTTTGATGATGTCGCCCGTGACCTCCGCTCCGGTATGACCTTGGAACAGAGCCTCTCGAAAATTCCTGACTTGGAGCCGATTGTGCTCAACCTTGTGGCAGTCGGCACGAAAGCTGGGAATTTAGGTGAGATGTTGTTGCTCGCCACTGAAATTCTGGATAGCCGTGTCCGCCGCGATTCTGAAAAGCTTGGCAAATTGGCCGAGCCGATCGCCATTCTGGTGATATCGGCAATCGTCGGATTGGTTGTGGTCTCTTTGGTGACGGCGATGACCAGCATCTATGATGTCGGGTTGACCTAGCTTGATCCTGTAATCAGGAGTTTGCGCGACCGATTCATTTTGGTAGTTTGATAGGTGTAAAGTCTCTTTTCAAAGGTCGATCCGCCATGACCCATGACACATCTGATCTGATTAAGACGTCGCAGAGTACGCAGCCCCAAGATCGTGAGGCGGGTTTCTCTCTGATGGAAGTCCTCATTGCGCTTGCCATTATCGCAAGTTTGGCCGCCATCGTGGGCCCACGCCTGACAGGCCATGTGGACCGCTCCAAAGTCGTCTCAACACAGGCGCAAGCCAAACAAATCAAAGCCTCGCTTGGCATGATGCAAATGGATATTGGGCGTTACCCGACAGAGGAAGAGGGCCTCGCCTTGTTGGTGCAACCCGGTTCACTCGGATCGGTCTGGCGTGGTCCTTATCTGGACGGAACAATTCCGATGGATGCGTGGGGGCGACCTTTCGCATATACACCACCCGCGGCTAATGATGTTTACGCCAGCCCGCGTGTTATGTCTCTGGGTGCAGACGGCGTTCCCGGTGGTGACGGCCTCAATGCCGATATTGAGGGATAAAACTGAACCTGCGGACCATGAGTCAGGTTTTTCCCTGATCGAGGTCATTGTCGCCTTGCTTATCTTTGCCGTGCTTGCGGGCATCGTGGGCATGAACGTGCGTCAGGCTGTGCAAGCCACGAGGCTGGATGCTGCGCAAAGCGCGGTTCTACAAATTGTACGGACCACGCGGGCGCAATCGACCTTTCTAGGTGAATTCGTGCCGTTTGAACTGGCCCGACGGGGTCATCCTCACGAACGCGAAGCGCAGACCATTTTCTTTGACCCTTCTGCCGGAAGCCATGCGCATGGCATTTGTTCGGCGACTGAAGGGTATATCCTGTTTGACGGCCGTCGTTTCGATTTTAGCATTGCCAACTATAGTTGCGTGGTGACGTATCGTGCGTGATGATGCGTACATAACAGGGTCACCAAACCACGCCTACGGAGATGGCGGGTTCTCGCTCGTTGAAGCGCTTGTTATCCTGGCAATTTCCTCGGTTCTGTTGTTTGTTCTGACCAGCACGATTGGTCTCTCCAGAGACCAGAATGCGCGATTAGCGGAGCACTCGCGCCTCGCGGGTGATAAGCTCTATGCCGATCTTCAGCTACAGGCTTTGCTCGACAGTCTCTATATCGACCCTCTTTTACAAGCGAGCGGAGCTAAGCCCTCAGTTTCGAATCGTCGCGCTGCGATACATACGCAGCAGTCATGGGCGGAGTTAGACTCAGATATCGCCTTTGAAGGTAACTCCGAGGCTTTTGAATTCACGACACAATATCATGCAGACGGGGCCAGACCCGTCCCGGCGCAAGTGCAATGGATCGATAGTGTGGATGGGCGGCGCCTGTCAGTCAATTTGGAAGGGCGCGTTATTACCTGGCCTGTTATCTATGATCCGCAGACACGATTTCGCTATCTTACACCGGACAACCAACTTTTAGATATGTTTCCGCCGCCTCAACTGCAGAGTAATGAAAGTCGTCTGGTGGGCGGAAATGCGCCTATCGCAAACCCTATTCTGGTCCCAAAAGCGATCATGGCCTACCGGGAAGATACACGACAAGTGGTCTTTATCGTCGATGTTCCGTAGACTGTTAAAACGACGCTCGCCCGGTGCAGATGGCTTTGCCATGCCGCTGACATTGGCTGTTCTCTTGATCCTGTCCTATGTAATCGCCGTTGGTTTGCAGCGCATCGAGGTTTCGCAGGCAGAAGCGCGCTTATCTTCTGCAACGACGGCTGACGTGTTAGATGCAACCCTGGTTGAGCAAGATGTTGTCTGGCGAGGGGTGCTGGAGCTTCTAGCGAAGCCCATTGCTGGTGTGGCGGCCAATAATTACGGGGCGAGGGCGCCTGATAATTCATGGACTGCGAACGCGCGCGCCTACCTCTGGTCGCCGACCTATCGCGAACTCGGACGTGACTTTCCGACGGCGCTCGTCGTGATCCATGATGAGGCCAGCAAGATTGATTTGAATAATACGGATGAAGCTTATCTCCGTTTCATTGCTGAGCGCGCACAGCTTGGGCCCGGCAACACGGATCGCGCCGTCACTGAACTTCAAAACTATATGAATGCGCGTCGCCCATTGCCGTTAAGTGCTGATGATAGCTTGCGGATTCCGCAACGATCCGGACTGCTTGATCCGCTTGAAGTTTGCGCTCTGCAATATTGGTCGCGGTGGGAATTATGTTCCCGACCTGAGGCGTTTCGGGAACTCTTTACGGCGGATGTTGGGCTTATTCCAAATATCCGTATGATGACGCCTGAGGCGGCAAGATTTCTCTTAAGAGAAGGTTTTTCGACAGATATTCTTGAACTTGAGAGAGAATGGACCAGTCAGCGAATTACCTATGGCTTTTACAATCCTTTGTCAGGTATCGGGACAGGCGGTCAAAGGTTCACTGTGACGATTATTCCACAATCGGCGCAGAGAGCCTTTCGATTTGAAATCGATTCACGAGTCCAGGAGACAGGAGATCCCTTTGCTATTCGTTACCGCCGTTATCTCCCTGCGGATGCACTTCTGGACGATTACAGAGTGCGTTTTCCGGGTGCAGTTTCGCAATTTTTGAGCCAGTAAAACATCAGACTTAAAGAAAAAACTGTGTTCAAACCCAATCTCTTCATTCTTGCCAAAGATGGCACTGTGGATCAGGCGGAAAGTTCGCCTTTATCGCTGGCATGGGCGCGGACGAATGTCGTCGTCATTTCCCGTGCTCTCTGCGCTTTTGAACATATCCGGTCCAATTCAGATGTCTCTGCGTCCAAGCGGCGCCGCGCGGCAGAGCTTCAGGCGCGTCTGAATTCGCCCTTTGAAGAGCCGGGATTATTTCTGGAAGAAACGGGCGATGATTATATCGCCTGGACTTGGGATGCGGCGTCATTTGAAGCGCAGAGTGAGCTGCCCGTTCGTTTTGGGGTGCCAGAATCCGCGGGGTTAAATCTCCCCGACGGTCTGCATTTATTGAAATCCATTGATGGTTATGAAGGCCGCCTCATTGAAAATGGGACGCTGCTGCAGTCTCGCTGGTGGCCTCACATGCCGTCGGCGAGTGATTGGCGGCTATTCCTGGCGCGGTCTAATCAGCGTTTTGGTGAAGCAGACTTGCCAAAGCAAGCAATGTCTGGGCTCAATATTGATCAGCTGACAAGTGTCCATTCCTCACAGCCATTCCTCTCGCGCCTCACAGGTCTCCCTGTCTCAACGCAACTGTCCTGGTTGTCGGTTCTCATCCTGCCGATTGCGGCTTTTATTGGCATCCACCTGCTCAGCCTCACAGCCCATAATTTTGTTACAGGCCAGCAAGTGGATCGCTTGGAAGTCGAACTCGCCGGGAAACGCGCCACAGCCAATCGCTTGCGACAGGTCCAAACCCAGATTCAGGGCTATGCCGCGCTGAGCGACTCTGGATCATTGTTGCTGCCTGTCAGCCTGATCCTGGAGAAAGTGGACACAGTGGATGGCGATCCCCGGTCTATGCGGATTTTCGATAATCAGTTGGAATTTGTGTTCCGCGCAGATGACACCGCATTTGATCCAGTGGCCTGGGTGCGTGAATTTGAAGCCACAGACTCCTTGGCCGATGTCAGCATGGCGCCATCGACGCAGCGCTTAGAGTGGGTGATCGAAGCGCGGGTTGAGTCCTCAAGCCTGTCCTTCTCCGGAGCAGGCCAATGAAGATAAAGAACCTGTTTTCATCGGTGGAGATCTCTCCGCTTGCGTTCCGTGGGCTTTTAGCCTTGGGCGCGATCTTGATCTTTCTGCTTTTTGATCGGCTCTCATCCTATAATGCAGATCTGCAAGATCGGCAGCGCGACCTTCAAACACAGCTCGCGCAGCTCAAGACGATCCAAAACTCGGATGACCCGCAAGCTATTCTGCAAGCCGCCGAAGAGCGAGCACAAGCTTTTGAAACACGGTTTCTCGCTGAAGAGACGACCGGTCTGAATACAGCGCAGTTCCAAGTTGAGCTTATCTCTATTCTCGAAGCCTGTGGCGCAGAGCAGTCGATTGTCGATATTGTAGCCAATGACGCTGAAGATGTGGCCAACGTCCAGATCCTTGAGGCGAATGTGCGGATGCGGGCTGACCTACTCGTCACTGCGCGATGCTTGCACGGTCTGAATGAGAGTGCTGTGCGTATGGATGTGGCCTCCATGCGGTGGAACATGCCGCAGCAATTGCTACTCCAAGTGCGGGCTTTTGCGGTGAATAAGCAGGAGGCTGGAACGTGATGAACCTGCTCATGCGCCTCAGCGATAAAACGCTGATTGTCTTCGCGGTAATCTTGTCCGCTATTGCCTCAATGGGTGCGGTCATGTCCGCTTTGGATCGTTCCGATGAGGTTCGGGCCTTGGCAACGCTGGATCGTCCGTTGCCGTCAGTAACGTCGCTCGACACGACAAATATGTTGTCGGAGGTTGAAGGGCTGGGGATTTTTGAAGAGATTATTCAATATGAGCGGGACGCCGCGCAATTGGCCAATGGCGGTCCAACTGTCAGCGAAGGTCCTAATGATCCTAGCGCATTACCTAAACCCAGTGCAATCGTAATGCAGGATGACGGTATAACGGCATTTGCATTCAGAGATGGCATGGTTATGCGGTTTCAAGAGGGCGACACTGTGTCCGGACGGACGGTCGTGGCGCTTTCGCTCTCCGAAATCATCTTTCGTGATGGTGACGGCAATGAAGAGACCATTCTTCTGTTTGGCGGCAATAGTGCAGACTCGGAAAGGGGCTAACCTCTGATTTGAGGTGGCGGGGAGATAGATGATGATGAGTTCCGTCTTACGTATCCCAAGAGTGATGCGTGTTCTCACACTGACCGTTTTTTTGACGGCCTGTCAGACTGTGGCCGACAATAAACCAGCGACAGATGCCACACTGATTCCTGGCGAGGTCAATAACCTCGTTGGATCCATGGATCCTGTCATTAAAGAGGCAAACGCGGAAGAAACGATCCTCGGTTCCGGAAGTATTGATGACGAGGCAACGTCTCCTTCCCCAATTGAGAAACGTACGGTTCCTACAATTGGCGATCAGACCGGAAACGAGGAGGCGCCGATTGGAACGAAGCGCCCCCGCTTAGGGAACGAGCGCTTAACAGTCGCTCTACCACCCCAACCCGTGCCAGAATTTGTCAATTCTGTTTTTGGAGAAATACTAGGATTGGGCTTTGTCTTAGGGCCGGGTGTCTCTGATTTGAATTCAATAGTGGCTTTCCGTTCTGCCAATAATATCCGTGAAGCCGACCTATATGACTCAGCTGTCGCCGCCCTCAGGACATATGGTGTGGCTGTCTATCAGGGCGATGAGCAACTCCAAGTCGTTCTGGAAGACGATCTGCGTCGATCAGCACCGCGTTTCATTCGCTCTCGGGCACGGTCCTCTGTCCCCAGTGGTCTGAGGCCCGTTGTTCAGTTCGTCGATCTCTTTGCCATCTCCGTCGATGAGATTTTTCAGATCTTGAAACAGTCCTTCCCGGACGAAGACACTTTGGTCATGTTCCCGAACCCCAATACGAATACGATGACTTTGACGGGTCTCCCGCAAGATGTGGACCGGGCCTTATCCATCATTAATCAGATGGACGAGCTTCGTTTTGGCGGTCAATCTGTTGCGACATTGCGTGTGGATAATTGGGAAGCGCTGGAACTCGCAGAAGCGGTCTTTGAGATACTGAACGTCGAAGGCTATTCGGTTTCAGCGCGCGTGGGCACGGTTCGCCCAATTACGCTTCGTGCCATTGAATTTACCAATCAACTCGTCATCTTTGCGAAAGATGAGTCCATGCTCGATTATGCCGTGCAGACTGCACTGCGATTAGATCAGGCTGCGGTGAGGGAAGAAGAAGTTGAAATCCCCCGGATTTACAAGGCGCAGCATTATAAAGCGGCTGATCTCATTTCACTACTAGCAACACTCGATCGGGAGGATCCTGAGGGTGGCGGCCAAGACGAACTGGGTGGCGGGTCTCTGACAGCGGGCCAAGTGGCGACCCAACCGTCTCAGCAATCTCAAGGCTCTGATAATGGCGGAGACAGTGGTTCTGCGACAACAGTTCAGGGGCGCTTTGTTGCTGATGAACAAAGCAACCGGATCGTCTTTAACGCGACAGAGAAAAAATATCGTGAGACTCTCGCGCTCCTTCGCCAGTTAGATACGCCGCCCCCTGAGGTGCTCGTCGAAGTCACGATCGCAGAGATTACACTCACCGCAAACACGCTCTCTGGCCTGGAATTCCTGATCAATGAAATTGGCTCGACAGGCTTTTCCGTCGGAACATCAGGTGGGATTGGATTGGCGACAGGCGGTCTAACCGGATCATATTCATCATCTGATGGGACAGTTGATTTCGGTGCCTTTGCCAATAATAACCTTATTCAGGTCCTCTCTACTCCACGTATTGTCACGAAGTCAGGTGCGACGGCGTCTATCCAAGTGGGTACAGATGTCCCGATCATTACGTCACAGGCGGCGGCTCAAGTGCAGGCCGGAGGCACATCCAGTATTCTTCAATCCGTCGAGTATAGAGAAACAGGTATCTTGTTAGATGTCTCACCGATTGTGTTGTCATCAGATCGGATTGATTTGGATATCACACAAGAAGTCTCATCGGCCGAGGATAATGAAAACCAAGCGATCGCCTCTCCCATTATTTCGAGCCGTCGTTTAACGTCCCAATTGACCTTGCAAGATGGTCAGTCTGCCATTCTCGGTGGATTAATGGAAACCCGGAATACGGAAGGCGGCAGCGGGGTGCCTTTCCTCAAGGATATTCCTATTCTTGGGCGCGCGTTCAGCACGGAGACCTTGCGGAAATCCGACACGATCCTCCTCGTCATGATTACGCCTTATATCTTGGATACGGCCGATGATCGAGCGCGGGCTGTTGATGCCTTTGCCACCTTCGTCAATGATGCCTATTCTCGCCGTGATGAGGCTGGCAATACGCTCATCCAGCAGACGGAGCCGCCTGTCGTCATTACGCGTAGCCCGATTGAGGCCGATGCTGATCAGTGATGGATCAGGGTCATCGCGAGTCTGGATTTAGTACGATTGAGGTGATCGTCGCCTTGACGATCCTCGCCATTGGAATTCTGCCGCTGATACAGACCCAGTTTGAAATTCAGCGCCTGTCACAACGCATTCAGCAAGCCAGTCAGGAAAACCGGGCTATGACGCAGTCACTGCGTTATATGCGCAACGTCAATCCGGCTGAAACGCCGAGAGGCGAGTGGGTGTTTGAAGGCGGGCAGCTCTCTTGGGATGCCGCACTTATTGGCAACGACACCCAGTTCACTTTCCAACAGGCCTTAAATCGCACGTTCATCGGCTACTATCGTGTCGACTTTACTGTCAGGCTTGATAGCGGCTGGACGATTGAAGAACGATTGAACCTGATTGGGACGCGCTCGCTTGACCGTGAGGGCGGTCAGGTAACCTTCTAGGCTTTTGCGACTTTTGACAGGTAATTGCCGTAGCCACTTTTGATCAGGGGGCGGCTGAGCGCATCCAATTGATCAGCATCGATCCAGCCTTTTTTGTAGGCCACAACTTCGGGGCAGCAAATACGAATGCCTTGGCGTTCTTCAATCACACTGACGAATTGCGCGGCCTGGAGCAGAGAGCGATGCGTCCCTGTATCTAGCCACGTGGTGCCATCGGACAATGTCTCCACGCGAAGCTTATCCTGCTGCAGGTAAAGCTGATTGAGTGTTGTTATTTCCAACTCGCCGCGGGCTGAGGGTTTGATTGTTTTCGCTAAGCTTGGGGCGTGTTCATCGTAAAAATAAAGCCCTGTCACCGCATAGTTAGAGGGCGGATCAACGGGTTTTTCGATCAGATCTAAGACCTTCCCGGTCTCGTCGAAACTGACAACACCGTAAGCGCTGGGATTGCTAACGCGATATCCGAAAACGGTCGCGCCCGCTTCGCACTTCGCGGCCTGTGCCACGACATCACCAAAGGCCTGGCCAAAGAAGAGGTTGTCGCCAAGAATGAGTGCGCTTGGCGCACCATCCAGAAAGTCCTCTGCAATGATAAGAGCCTGAGCCAGTCCGTCCGGGCTCGGTTGTTGGGCATACTCAATGTTGATGCCCCAGCGTTCCCCATCACCTAGAAGATTTTCGAATGCGGGTGCATCATTGGGGGTCGTGATCACTAAGATGTCGCGTAAGCCCGCCTGCATCAAAACGCTGAGCGGATAACAGCTCATGCCGGTTTTTGACAA
>JBCBGR010000096.1:0-8706 GCA_038526555.1 Pseudomonadota bacterium | reverse complement strand
GCAGGCCTTCGGTAAAGCCGCCAAACACCGCCATAGAGGTCAGGATATCTTCATCTGTTTCAACACCGAACTGACCAAGATAGTCATGCTTGGCGGCCATCTCCTCATATTCCATGAACATGGAGAACTCGCTGTCTGGCATGCCGATGGTTTCGAGTAGCAGAGCATAAGCCGCAATGTGGATCGTCTCCATATTGGAGAAACTCGCAAGCATCATGCGTACTTCAACCGGCTTAAACAGCGGCATGTAGTTTTCCATATAGTTGCCGCCGACTTCCACATCCGACTGGGTGAAGAAGCGGAAGATTTGCGTCAGCAAATTCTTCTCATCTGCGGTCAGGGTCGTGGACCAGTCTTTCAGGTCTTCACCCAAAGGCACTTCTTCCGGCATCCAGTGGATTTGCTGCTGACGACGCCAGAACTCATAAGCCCAAGGATAGCGGAACGGCTTATACGTCAGGCTCGGCGTCAAAAGACCAGAGCCGCCTGTCTGAATTGGTTCCTGAATACCCATAATCTCTCTGCCTTTGTCTCGTCTCTTGCGCGATTGGTATAATCGCTAATTCTTGTGGCGTCAGCCCACCGACACACAAGATGTGGTGGGATTGTCTTAACGAAACCCTAAAGGCCTGATTCCGTTTGTCCAATCAAGAGAGAGTTTTTCATGGTGGATTGTGGGGATGTTTCGGGGAAAACCCGCTAAGTCATTCACGCATAAAGAGAATTACAATTTCGCCGCGGACAGTGATTAGGCCTTTGACCGTTTCGGGTGCGTCACTATGCCAACCAAAGACGAGGCTCATTCCCAGACAGACCCGTATCGCTAAGCTGGCATGAATGATGAAAGACAATGCATATGTCTCTCTAATTCAGCAATTGGATTGATAGGCGTGCAAATCGGATCTCAGAGCAGCGATGCTAACTTGATAAGACCACTCTACTCACTTACCATCATTCTATTAATTTCGGGGATATCGAACGATGAAAATGTCACGCGCTCAAGATACGCAAAGCGATGGTTCAGACGCGCTCGTTTCTGAGACCGAAACGCCAGTTCATGGTTGGACATCGGCGAAACTGGGTGACTATCTTGCTAAGAAAATTGATAAGGCTGAATTTACGGAAGAGCCCTTTAGGCATGTAACAATCGATGACTTTCTCCCCCAGGAAATTATGGAGGAAGTCCTCAGGATTTCTTACGTTGAGCCTCAGAAATCTGTATCAGGTATCAAGAAGCAACTCGGCGATGATTGGAAAATCATGCCGTTTCCGGGATGCGCAAAAAGCTGGACAGACTACCGGCTGAGTAGGCTCCTTGGTCTGCCATTGTCAGACCCGCGTGTTGACGGACGAGGACTTGCCTTACGTTATGTTGGAACAGAGCCAGTCTCCGCACTCATCAGAAACGCCATGACAGGGCCGGCCGTTGTATCAGTTCTTAAAGAGAAACTGGGCATCACCAGGAAAATTGTCGCTGACAATGGTATCCAGAAGTATTTAGACGGTTACGAAATATCGCCTCACCCGGACCCGCTGTCCAAAGCAATCACAATCCTCGTCAATATGGGCGTTGGCGGTGTTGAAACCGAAGGCAGTGGAACGCGTCTGTTAAAATTCAAGGCCAGCCGCGATTATGTGAGCCAATTCTGGAAAAACAATAACGATGTCGCCCCGGATTGGGTGAAATGGGACTGGTGTGAGCAAGTCGCTTCCTACGATAAGGTCAACCAACTCCTCTTTTTCGCACCCAACGAAAAATCACTCCACGCCGTGAAGTGTGATTATGACCACCTACAATCTCAACGCTCTCAAATTTATGGCGATTTCTGGTACGTCGACGAGGTTGATATGGGTGTAAAACATAAGGCTTCATATCGCTCGCTGGAAATTCAAGCTGATCCGACATTGCGTGATAAAATAAGACTCGTCCGTACAAAAAAAGCGCAGAAGAAGGCCCGTACGTCCAAAGATTCTGTTTAGGCTGTTGGCTCACACATAATACAAACAGGATTTCTCTATGGGCGTCACATTATAGCATGGAAGACGCCTATCGCTCTGCTGATGGGCCGCCTATATATCGCGTATAATGCTCCGGAGAATTCTTACATTTCTACGCCTGCTCAGAACCGCTTGGGTTCTGGTGCGTCATGATGCGCTCGTTCCAAAGGAATATGAACCCTTCGTGCCGGGGCCTGTGCGGGGTGTGGCGGCCATTTCCCGCTTCTTTTCCAAACGGGACCGTGACGATAATCCGGGCGCGCGGTTTGCGAATGCGCTTGAGAAGCTCGGCCCCGCCTATATCAAATTCGGACAAATACTCTCCACACGCGGCGATATGTTCGACCCCGTCTTCGCGGAAGGCTTGTCACGCCTGAAAGATAAGGTGCCGCCCTTCCCACAGGAGAAAGCCGAAGCCATGCTGGACGCCGATTGGGGCGAACCTTGGCGCAATCGTCTGGCGTCCCTGTCAGAGCCTGTCGCCGCCGCCTCTGTTGCGCAGGTTCACAAAGCCATCCTGGCCGATACCGGTGAAACTGTCGCGATCAAAATTCTGCGCCCCAATATCGTCAAGCGCATGACCCGCGACATGGATGTCATCGCGCAGGTCGCAAATATCGCGCATGCGGTCATTCCTTATTTGCGTCGTCTTCAGCCCAAAGCCTTCGTCGCCGAAGCGCGCCGTGCAGTAATGCTAGAACTGGACTTGCGTCTGGAAGCCGCTGCTGCGTCCGAAATGTCAGATATTGCTGATGCGACGGGCCTATTCAAAGTCCCGGCGATCCACTGGGAACTCGTCGATAAAAACGTGCTCGCCACAGATTGGGTCGATGGCACGCCCCTCTCCTCGCCAGAGATTTTGGATCTACCCCTCGAAGATCGACAAGCGCTCGCCACAGCCGTCATTCAAAGCTTCCTCGCCAGCACCTTCACCTACGGCATTTTCCACGCCGACATGCATGAAGGGAACCTATTCCGCAGCCCAGACGGCGATCTAGTTCTGCTTGATTTTGGCATTCTGGGACGACTCGGCGATGAGGAAATCCGGTTTGAGATCGACACGCTCTACGGGTTCCTGCAACGCGACTATTACAAGATCGCGCAGGTTCATTTCGATATTGGCTACGTTCCGCCTCATCATAGTGTGGAAGAGTTCGCGACAGCCCTGAGAGCCGTTGGCGAACCGATTTTTGGCAAGAATGCTGAAGACGTCTCCATGTCCAAAGTGTTGCTGCAGCTCCTCGAAATCACCGAAATGTTCGACATGCCGCTGCAACCGCAGCTGATCCTGCTGCAGAAAACCATGATGCAGGCCGAAGGCGTCGCCCGCCGCCTCGATCCCAATTTTGACATGTGGGAAGCCTCACGCCCCGTTGTGGAAGAAGCGGTGCGCGCGGAATTAGGGCCTGAGCGATACCTCAACGATCTGCTGGATGGCCTCGACCGGACGCGGCGAACGCTGAACAAACTCCCAGAGGCGACGGAGAATATCGCCAAGCTGGCAGAAGCCTGGGCGAATGGTGAGATTGATCTGTCACCCAACGCAGCTTCAAAAAATCCAAGCGAGAAGAAAACATCCCCTTTGCGACCCATCGCTTATGCGGCGGCGGGGGCGGCACTGGCGGCAGGCGGAATGTGGGTCGCGGCTCAGATTTAGAAATCCCCCACATCGCATTGCAGGCAAACCACGCCGCGACGCCGCCACATATCGACAACCTGCTGACGATCATCGACGGTGAAGGCGATATCCCGACCCTCGGAAAGAAATCGATCCAGTATTTCTTCCTTGATGATGTGATCCCCGCGGTAATCACCATCGGCACGCATAGTCACACGATTGAAGGGGAGTTCATTCCAGACCAGCCATGTCTCAGTGACAGACCGATAGGCCTCATTGCGTCCCGTCACGATCTGCAAATCATAGACATCAGACTTCCAAAGCGTCCGGTAGAGCTCTGCAACAGGTGCGTTGGGCGTATCCTGTTCCATCGCCGCATTGAACCGCTTCCAATCCGGTCTATCACTTTGAAGGAAGACACGGCGATGCTCGATGTCTGCAAGTGTCCCGTCTATATCGAAAATAACTGTTTTCATAAGAATGCCATGTCAGGCCAAGACGGACTTGCAAAGATTTATAGCAAAGGCCTTTGGCTTTCGCGCTTTGAATGATTAGGTTTTGACTATGAGCCAAAGCGTCCTCCTGATCATTGGTGGTGGTATTGCCGCCTACAAATCGCTTTTACTGATCCGCGAACTCGCCCGACGCGGTGTCTCAACGCGGGTTATCTTGACCAAGGGCGGACAGCAGTTTGTCACACCGCTCTCAGCGCAAGCACTGTCAGGCGAAACAGTCCTCACAGACCTCTGGGACCTGACGGCGGAGAGCGAGATGGGTCACATTGAACTCTCCCGCAGCGCGGATATGATCGTCGTCGCACCCGCGACGGCTAACCTCATGGCCCAAGCGGCGCATGGTGTTGCCGCCGATCTCGCCACGACAACCCTCCTCGCAACAGATAAACGCGTTCTGTATGCGCCTGCCATGAATGTCCGCATGTATGAGTCCGAGGCGACCCAAGCGAACATCAAAACGCTCGCGGAACGCGGCGCGCTCTTTGTCGGCCCAGACGCCGGAGAGATGGCCTGTGGTGAGTTTGGCGATGGTCGGATGAGCGAGCCTGACGCGATTGCTGACGCTGTCATGTCAGCTCTTCAAGGCGACATGACACTCGACGGCTTGCGCAGCCCAAAACCCCTCAAAGGGCGGCGCGCGTTGGTGACGGCCGGGCCAACCCGCGAACCCATCGACCCTGTGCGCTACCTGTCCAATCACTCTTCCGGAAAACAAGGCTACGCCATCGCGCAAGCTTTGGCCGACCTCGGCGCGGATGTTGAATTGGTCACAGGACCAACAGCGATCGCGGCGCCTATCGGCCCAAACACCACGCAAATCGAAACCGCGCAAGAGATGTTTGAGGCGGTTCATGGGGCTTTGCCGACTGACATCTTTGTTTCTGTGGCAGCCGTTGCGGATTGGCGGCCTGCATCTCAGACAGATAAAAAAACCAAGAAACCGGTCGGCGGGCCGCCACCTTTACCACTCGTTGAGAATCCGGACATCCTGCGTTCAGTTTGCGAGTCCAATAAGCGGCCTGAACTGGTCGTGGGATTTGCGGCGGAAACCCATGATGTCGTCGCATTGGCGCGTGCCAAACGACTGCGCAAAGGCTGTGACTGGATCGTGGCCAATGATGTATCAGGTGACGTCATGGGCGGATCGGAGAATGAAATGATCATCGTGACCGAAGCCGGCGAAACCCGCCTCCCCCGCCAAAGCAAAACAGCGGCGGCGCGCTCGCTTGCGCGTCAAATCGCGGCATATTTTGGAACGTCTACATGAAACCTTTCATCATCGCACTGGCCACGGCTCTGCTGCCCCTAAGCGCTGTCGCCAACATTCACGAAGGCTGCGAAATCGTGATCGTCAAAGAGGTTGTGGACTCTGACGGCGGTCGCATGACGGTCGCCGCCTACAAGTCTGCCGCAGATTTCATCAAAGCTGCCAAGAGTGATGCGAAGTCTGTCAGTCTGGAAGATGATGGCGCACCTATTCGCGGCGTGATTTGCGTCCGGAATGACCTTGTCCCAGCCAAGGCAGATTATGCGATTTTAGCAACAGGCGTTCCGCTCTCACTATCGCAGAATTTCGATAGCGCTGATTCTGACATTTTGACGGTCTATTTTGAAAATGGGCAGTTCACCCATCGCTACACGTCTGACTATCCGATGAGTTCTGAGTTCGAAGATGCGCTCAACGCCCAACTCAAGGATTTTACAGCGCGTAATCATGGTCTCGTCAAACCTACCGAGATCAACAACTAGGTTCATCGCGATTCTGACTGGAATTCTTGGGGCAAACCGCCTAGCGGCTTCCTCATGGAAACTGTCTCAATTGATGTCATTCGCCTGCCCCATATGGAGGGCATTGAGCTACCGAAGTTTGAAACGGCTCAAGCCGCAGGCGCAGACCTTCGCGCGGCGATTGACGCGGCAGTCACCTTGGAACCGGGCGAACGCAGACTGATCCCAACAGGTTTCTGCATGGCACTGCCTGAAGGCTATGAAGTGCAAGTCCGTCCGCGTTCTGGCTTGGCGCTCAAGCACGGCATCACAGTGCTCAATTCACCAGGAACGATCGACGCCGATTATCGCGGTGAAGTCGGCGTGCTGATCATCAATCATGGTCAGGACGCCTTTACCGTCGAACGCGGTGATCGCTTCGCGCAGATTGTGATCGCCCCCGTGACCCAAGGCCAATTTAATGTGGTGCAGAGCCTATCAGAGACGGAACGAGGCTCTGGCGGTTACGGGTCTACGGGCAAAGGTTAGTCCCACACAACATGATGAGTCTGGTCAGATGACCGAGATTTGAACGGGCTGATCTCACAATAGGGATGGACGGCCAATAGGCGTTTGCCTAGGTCGATGCCAACCCAGACAGTGACCTCACTTTGCGGAGACGAAACCATGCGTGCCCACGGCAAAATCTACGATAGTATTCTCGATACAATGGGCGGCACACCGCTTGTCCGCCTTCCCCGCATCACAGACGGTGTCCCAGCTGATCTTTGCTACAAACTTGAATTCTTCAATCCCTGCGCGTCTGTCAAAGACCGGATCGGGATCAGCATGCTCCAGGAGATGGAGAAAAACGGTACGCTGAAATCCGGCGGGATCGTTGTTGAACCCACGTCTGGGAACACAGGCATTGGCGTCGCCTTTGCCGCTGCCGCCATGGGCTACAAAGCCATCCTCGTCATGCCAGAATCCATGAGCATTGAGCGGCGCAAAATGATGAAGCTCCTCGGCGCTGAACTCGTCCTGACGCCTGCTTCCGGCGGCATTCCCGGCGCGATTGAAGAAGCCGAGAAGATCATCGCCAACACGGAAGGCGCTGTGCGCGCGGGTCAGTTCGACAACCCGGCCAACCCTGCCATTCATTACGCGACCACAGGACCCGAAATTTGGGAAGACTGTGACGGTCAGGTGGATGCCTTGATCGCTGGCGTCGGGACAGGCGGGTCACTAACAGGTGCAGGGCGTTTCCTGAAAGAAAAGAACCCGGATTGTCAGATCATCGCCGTTGAACCCGTTGAGAGCCCCATGATTAGCCAAGGCGAAAAAGGACCGCACAAAATTCAAGGGATTGGTGCGGGGTTCATCCCGGAGAACTTGGACACAGACCTGGTCGACGATGTTGTCACGATCAATTCAGACGCTGCGTTTGGAACCGCCAAACATGTCGCCGCCGAGGATGGTGTGCCGATTGGCATTAGCTCCGGTGCGGCCGTCGCGGCTAGCCTGATCGTCGCCGCCCGCCCGGAAATGCGTGGCAAACGGATCGTAACGATTATTCCGAGCTTTGCTGAACGGTACCTATCTACGTCGCTCTTCGAGGACGGCGCATAAGGCCGTGGAGCCTGAACAGGTCGAGCGCTACGCCCGCCACCTCGTCCTGAAAGAGATTGGCGGCGCAGGTCAGAACGCGCTACTGGACGCGAATGTGGCGATTGTCGGCGCGGGTGGTCTGGGTGGACCAGCTGCCCTTTACTTGGCGGCAGCGGGTGTGGGCCGCATCACCCTGATCGATGATGACGTGATCAGCCTCTCCAACTTGCAAAGACAGGTGCAGTTCAACACTGAGGAAATCGGGCAATCCAAAGTCGGCGCACTCGCCCAACGGATAAGAGAGATTAACCCGGATACGAAAACGGGGGCTTTGCCAGAACGCCTTAATGAGAAAAATGCGTCGATCATGTTGGAAGATCATGACCTCATCCTCGACGGGACCGACAGCTTTGTCACAAGGTTTGCCGTGAATGATGCGGCGCTTTCGCTGGGCATCCCTCTTCTATCCGGGGCTGTCGGACGGTTTGATGCGCAAGTCGGGCTATTTGGCTCGCCTGGCCCCTGCTATCGCTGTCTTGTGCCAGATTTTCCGCCTGATGAAGAACGCTGCGCGGAAGTCGGCGTCGTTGGCGCGCTGACAGGGATTGCGGGGTCCGTCATGGCGATGGAGGCGATCAAATGGATCACCGGGGCGGGAAATACACTAGCCGGGCGTTTATGGATCTATGACGGCCTCACGGCGGAAAGCCGCACCATCAAGCTCACGCGAGACCCCAACTGTCAGGCGTGCGGATCGCACTAGGCCGCGATCAATCCGACAATCCGTTCCAGCGCGACCCGGTCTGTTTCGTCAAACGCTGCGGGGCGTGTGCTGTCCACATCAAGAACCCCAATCAGCGTCTCCCCGTCAAAAACAGGAACCACAATCTCACTATTCGTGGCCGCATCACAGGCAATATGGCCGGGAAAGGCATGCACATCTTCCACGACTTGCGTCTGTCGTTCAGCGGCCGCCGTTCCGCAAACGCCTTTACCAAAGGGAATACGCAAACAACCTAGCGTACCCTGATAAGGGCCCACCACCAGCTCCTCTGACTTGTCCGGATCGACCATATAAAAACCTGTCCAGTAGAAATCCTCAAAGGTTTGGCTGAGCAGACAGGCCACAGTTGCCAGCCGCGCAGTCCGGTTCGGTTCACCGTCCAACACACCCTGGATCTGCATTTCGATGGCTGAACCTCTCCGAACAATCAGAGGCGCACCCAAGCCCGTCAGACGTTCATTCAGCTCAATCAGCGA
>JBCBGR010000095.1:0-8752 GCA_038526555.1 Pseudomonadota bacterium | reverse complement strand
ATGGCTCGAATTTGATCTTGACGCGACCGAACTGACCGGAACCACCGGACTGTTTCTTATGCGTGTAGTCAATATCGACAGGACCGGCGAGCGCTTCACGGTAAGCCACCTGTGGCTGACCGATATTCGCTTCAACGCCAAATTCGCGCTTCAGACGATCGACCAGAATGTCGAGGTGCAGTTCACCCATACCCGCCATGATGGTCTGACCAGATTCGTGGTCCGTCGTGACGCGGAAGGAGGGATCCTCAGCCGCCAGACGTCCAAGGCCAATACCCAGCTTCTCCTGGTCAGCTTTAGACTTCGGTTCAACCGCAATCTCGATAACCGGATCCGGGAATTCCATCCGCTCCAGAATAACAGGGTTCGATGTATCGCAGAGCGTATCGCCTGTTGTTGTGCCTTTCAGACCTGCAACCGCGATGATGTCGCCAGCATAAGCTTCCTGAATGTCTTCACGATCATTGGAGTGCATCATCATCATGCGACCCACACGCTCTTTACGCTCTTTGACAGAATTCAGCAGCGTCGTTCCCTGCTCCAATTTACCTGAGTAGATCCGGCAGAATGTCAGCGTACCCACAAACTTGTCGTTCATGATCTTGAAGGCCAGCATGGAGAGTGGCTCATTGTCGTCCGCAGGACGTGTCGTCTCTTCACCGGTCTTACCGTCAATGCCTTTGATGGCTTCAATGTCGAGCGGGCTTGGAAGGTAAGCCACAACAGCATCGAGCAGAGGCTGGACGCCTTTGTTCTTAAACGCTGTGCCACAAAAAACAGGAACAACTTTGTTCGCAATCGTCGCTTCACGGACCAGACGCTGGATTGTTTCCACGTCAGGCATTTCGCCTTCAAAATAGGCTTCCATGACAGCATCATCCATCTCAGCAACGGCTTCGATCAAGGCTGTACGGTACTCTTCGACTTTGTCCGCCATGTCCGCAGGAACGTCGACCGTCTCGTAAGACTCCCCTAGCTTGGACTCTTCAGACCAAACGTAAGCAACATTCTTGACGAGATCGACGACACCCTTGAACTGGTCTTCAGCACCGATCGGGAGCTGCATTTCCAGAGCGTTTCCACCCAAGCGATCCTTCACGGATTGAACAGAGTTATAAAATGACGCCCCGATCTTATCCATCTTGTTGATGAAGATCATGCGAGGCACATTATACTTATCGGCCTGACGCCAGACTGTTTCTGTCTGAGGCTCAACACCCGCATTGGCGTCGAGAAGCGCGACAGCACCGTCAAGCACGCGCAAGGATCGCTCAACTTCAATCGTGAAGTCAACGTGTCCGGGTGTGTCGATGATGTTAAGACGCTTGCCAGCCCAGAAACAGGTTGTCGCCGCAGAGGTGATCGTGATGCCACGCTCCTGCTCTTGCTCCATCCAGTCCATTGTTGCCGCGCCATCATGGACTTCAGCAATCTTGTGGTTCTTCCCTGTGTAATACAGGATCCGTTCCGTACAGGTGGTCTTACCCGCATCAATATGGGCCATAATCCCAAAGTTGCGGTAGTCCTTGAGTTCGTATTCGCGTGCCATCTCAGGCTCCTCGAGGGGTAGGGGTTAGGGAGAGCGGGCCAGTTGCCCGCCCCGCCCATATAGGGAGTGTTTTTACCAGCGGTAGTGAGAGAAGGCGCGGTTCGCTTCCGCCATGCGGTGCGTATCTTCGCGCTTCTTCACGGCTGTGCCGCGATTATTGGCTGCATCCAGCAGTTCACCCGCCAGACGCTCACGCATTGTGTTCTCATTACGATTGCGAGAGGCAGAGACGAGCCAGCGGATGGCCAGTGCCTGACGACGTTCTGTGCGAACTTCGACAGGAACCTGGTAAGTCGCACCACCAACACGGCGGGAACGGACCTCAACAGCAGGCTTAATGTTTTCCAGCGCATCGTGGAACACACGGATCGGCTCCGTCTTGGCTTTGTCTTCGACAATGTCGAGTGCGCCATAGACGATGTTTTCAGCGGTGGACTTTTTACCATCGAGCATGATGGCGTTCATGAATTTGGTCAGCACGATATCGCCATATTTGGCGTCGGGCAGGACTTCGCGTTTCTCAGCGCGGTGACGACGGGACATCTTTTTCTACCCTCTTACTTCGGACGCTTCGCGCCGTACTTCGAACGACGTTGCTTACGGTCTTTGACGCCTTGCGTATCCAGAACACCGCGCAGCACGTGGTAACGCACACCCGGCAAGTCTTTCACACGACCACCGCGGATCAGAACAACAGAGTGTTCCTGAAGGTTGTGACCTTCACCCGGGATATAGGAGAGAACCTCAAACCCGTTGGTCAGACGAACCTTGGCCACTTTCCGCAGAGCGGAGTTCGGCTTCTTCGGTGTGGTTGTATAAACGCGGGTGCAAACACCACGCTTTTGGGGGCACGCTTCCAGAGCGGGAACTTTGTTCCGCTTGCGCTTGTCTTTCCGGGGCTTCCGGATCAGCTGTTGAATTGTTGGCATCAAGCCATCCTTTTTTGTCTCTTCGCGGGGTAAGCCGCATTTTCATTCGCATTTATAAAGCGCGGGGTATGCCGCGCTTCGAAGCGTTCGCCCTCTCGGATTGATCGCCTCTAATGTACCGAAACCTTGAAAGTCCCTGCACAAAGCGCAGACACCCAACCCTTCCCTTTGGAAAAATCGGCAGCCTGCTGGAATAAAACCGACCCTCAAACCTTCGTCTGCGGACCAATTCGTGTCTGTTATTTGTCTTAATCGAGGTTTCTAAGGAGACCCTCAGACAGCACGACCATCAACGGCGCGCCCTATAGGGGGGTGATTCCGGATCGTCAACTGGGGAGTGCTGTATGCTGGACGCGCCTGTGAGGCGTTTTGTCAGCCTTTTGCCGCCGCCTCGACAGCCTCCAAGACACGCAGGAGATTCCCACCCCAAATCTTGGCGATGTCATCCTCAGAGTAGCCGCGGCGCACAAGCTCTTCCGTGACGGCTTGCGTTTCGGACGCGTCATCCCAGCCGAGAATGCCGCCGCCGCCATCAAAGTCAGAGGCGATACCGACATGGTCGATCCCAGCGACTTTCACGGCGTGATCAATATGATCGACAAAGTTAGAGACGCTGGCCCGTGCCGCCATGGCCGAGATTTCCTGACGGCGCGCCACATAGGCATCGCGCTTGGCTTCATCCCAGGTCGCCCGGTCACCAAACTCCGCATCTAAAGCTTCCCGCGCCGCTTGCTGTTCCGGCGTCGGCACTTTTACATAAGCGCCCAGGGCCACCATCTGCGCCACCCCACCAACTTCCGCGATCTTACGCAGTTGTTCATCATCCAAGTTACGACGGCTGTCTGCGACGGCCTTCACACCGGAATGGCTCGCAATGATGGGCGTGGTCGATAGGTCTGCCGCCTGCATCATGGTTTGCTTGCCCGTGTGGGACACATCCACCATCACGCCATGATCATTGAGTTCTTTAACGAACGTGCGGCCGAGCTCTGACAGACCGCCATGGCGTCCACCTTCCACATAGTCAGCATCGCGCGATAGGTTCGGATTTGAGCTGTCACCAAACTGGTTATGACCAAAATGGGTGATCCCGACATAGCGAACACCGCGCGCCGCCCACTCTTCCACGGCTTCCGGGTTTTCCGCCAACGGAAATGCGTTCTCCATACCGACGAGCACAGCAAATTTGCCATCCGCGACAATCCGGCGGACATCATCCGCTGTCACGGCTAGTTCAAAATCTTCCCGTTCCGCTGTCAGTCGCTCAATGGCTGTCATGCGTGTTTCTGCGATCTCCAGCGCCGTCGCGTAGCCTTCGGGGGTCAGATCGCCTTGCGGGATGTAAACAATCCAGAAGCCGCTATCGAGACGTCCGGCTTCCAGCTTGGGTTGATCGACCTGCAGATCCGTCTCACCCGCAGGGTCAATCTCAATCATGTAGTTGAGCGGGATATCGATATGCGTGTCGAGGGTCAGCGTCCTGTTATGGAGCGCAGCCACATCAACAGCCTCAATATCGACGGACTCAATGGTCTCTATTTCGACCGTCTCAGTCACGGGGGTCTCGGAGCAGGCCGCCAAGATCAAGGCGGCAGGAATCAGGTAGCGCATGAAGCATCCTTTGCAGTTTCTTTACGCCCATGTCGCACGATCAAACCGTGAGTGCTATCCTCAATATCCCGGCGGATGATGTCCGCACGACATTTCTTAGCCATCTGGCCGGAGAGCGTCGCCTCTCTGAGAAGACCGTCGAAGCCTATGCACGGGACATTCGCGATTTTCAGACGTTTATCGCCAGACATATGAATTCACCCGCGGGCTTACGAACGTTGGCCGACCTCCGTGCGTCAGACTTCCGGGCCTATCTGGCATTCCGTCGTGAGGAAGGTTTGGGTTCGGCATCAGTACAAAGACTGCTCTCTGCCCTGCGGACCTTTTATCGTTACCTAGAACGCCGCTGGGGTGTGGCCAATTCCGATATCGCGCTAATCAAAGGTCCCCGGACCAAACGCCCTGTCCCGAAAGCCCTGTCTGTTGAAGGCGCCAAAGAGATTGTCGCCACCGGTTCGATCGACGCGCGAGAGGCCTGGGTTGAGGCGCGCAACAGCGCGGTGCTCGCGCTGGCCTACGGCGCTGGCTTGCGGATCAGCGAGGCGCTCGGCCTAACAGCCAATGTTCTTCCTCTCGGCGACGCGCTGATTATCCAGGGTAAGGGCGGAAAATCCCGCCTCGTCCCGCTTCTTCCCGCAGTTCGCGATGCAGTGCATCATTATGCAGAACTCTGTCCGCATCACTTAGAAAAAGACTCACCCCTCTTTCGCGGTGTTCGTGGCGGCGCGCTCCATCCCCGGATCATTCAGGGTGAAGTGCAAAAGCTGCGCGCCTATCTCGGCCTCCCAGAAAGCGCGACGCCGCATGCATTACGCCATTCATTCGCGACCCATCTCCTCGCAGGTAGTGGAGACCTGCGTACAATCCAACAACTGCTCGGCCACGCGAGCCTATCGACAACGCAACGCTACACGGATGTGGATGCAGCACACCTCAAGGCAGTCCACAAAGCGGCTCATCCGCGCGCCTAAGCTTGCATCTCCCGGTCCAGCGCCTCAAACCGCGCCAGAAACTCTGCTTCCGCTTTCACCACCGGACTCGGATTGATGGTGACATGTAGCCCGTCCGGCGGGGTGATAAAAAACTGATCCGCTTCCGCCACAGTGAAGCCAGCAACCTGCGTCGCTTCAAACCAGGCGCAGATCACGTCGCATTTCTTGATTTTCTTCTTAAGCGCGGGCGGTGTCGGGGCCGTGAGGCCAAAGCGCCGATTAACCGCTTCATCGAGCCGCGCCTCGACCTCTTTATAGCTCCCGCCGAGGACCGCCTTGAACGGGCTGATCATATCGCCGACCACATATTCCGCGGCATCATGCAGCAAAGTCGTCATACGGTCATGGGCAGACGCTTTCGGATAAAGCTGCTCAAACAGGTCCAGCACAACGACACTATGTTCAGCGACAGAAAAGGCATGATTACCCGATGTCTGCCCATTCCAGCGGGCCACCCGCGCGAGCCCGCGCGCAATATCCTCGATTTCAATGTCGAGTGGGCTAGGGTCGAGAAGATCAAGACGACGCCCGGATAACATGCGCTGCCAGGCGCGGGCGGGTTTGGAACGAGTGGGCATTGATCGCAGTTAATCAATCCTCACATTGTTTCAAGAGAGCCCTGAGCACGAAAAGATATAGATGCTAGTTCGGAACTATGAGCCATCATGACGGACCTTCAGAGGACATCTATGATCCCAGTTTCGTAAAGGACGTTTTCGACCGCTGTTCCGAAACTTATATTCTTTTCAGCTCTGTTATGAGCTTTGGGTTTACGGAACGGTGGCGTCGGCAATGTTCAGAAAGCCTACCCTCACCCAAAACTGACGGTCGTCTCTGCTATGACATCATGTCAGGCACAGGCGAAGTCTGGCCTCACATTTTAAAGGCGCATCCTGACACGCGAGAAATCCGGGCGGTCGACATATCCAGCGGCATGCATGAACGTGCACTGAAACGCATGAGAGGAGACTGGGATTGTCCAATCAGCTTTGAATGCGCCGACGTTCTCGGCTTGGACATTGAAGCTGAAACCGCCGATATGATTGTGTCAACGTTTGGATTGAAAACCTTCAATGCTGAGCAACACAAATCGCTTGCCCGGTTTGTGGTACATACTCTCAAGCCGGGCGGTAGCTTTGCCCTGATCGAAGCGTCCGATCCCAAGGGATGGGTCTTGAGACCGCTCTATACTTTCTACCTGCATGGCGTTTTACCACTGGTCGAACGCTTCATCCTGCGCGGTGCAACCGACTTTCGAATGATTGGGCAATATACCAAGAATTTTGGTAATGCCTCTGACTTTGCCCAAGCCCTTCGCGATGAAGGGTTAGAGGTCGAGTATCATCGTTATTTTTTCGGATGTGCAACAGGGGTTAGCGGAAAGAAGCCGCTCAAAGACTAGAGCTAAAACGGATCTTCATCATCCTCGGGCAAGAAGATATCCCGCTTGCCACCAGGCCCAGATGGACCGATCATGCCTTCCTGTTCCATCCGGTCGATCAGGTCAGCCGCACGGTTATAGCCGATCGAGAGACGGCGCTGGATGTAGCTGGTTGAGGCTTTGCGGTCGCGGGCAACAATGGCGACGGCTTGATCGAAGAGTGATCCACCTTCAGAGCCTCCACCCGCTTTGGCCGGGTCGGACGGGGTCTCTTCTTCCCGCTCCGTCGTGATGTCGTCCAGATAGGCCGGTGTGCCTTGCGCGCGGACGAAGTTGGCGACGCGTTCAACCTCGGCATCAGACACAAAGGGGCCGTGATAGCGCTTCGGGCCGGACGTGCTGAGGAAGAGCATGTCACCTTTGCCGAGCAATTGCTCGCCGCCCATTTCACCGAGGATCACACGGCTGTCGATTTTAGAGCCGACCCGGAAGCAGACCTTGGTCGGGAAGTTAGACTTGATCGTACCCGTAATCACATCTGTCGACGGACGCTGTGTCGCCACAATCAGGTGAATCCCGGCCGCCCGCGCCATTTGCGCCAGACGCTGGATCGAGCCTTCAATATCCTTTTTGGCCACCATCATCAGGTCTGCCATTTCGTCGATGATCACGACAATATAGGGCATGGGCTCAAATTCGAATTCCTGCGTCTCGAAAATCGGCTCGCCTGTTTCGTGATCAAAGCCCGTCTGAACGGTCTTAGACAAAGTTTCGCCGGACGCTTTGCTTTCCGCCACTTTCTGGTTGAAGGCTTCCATCCCACGGACATTCACCTGGCTCATCTTGCGGTAGCGGTCTTCCATCTCCCGCACCGCCCATTTCAGCGCGACGACCGCTTTTTTCGGTTCTGTCACGACAGGAGCCAGCAGATGTGGCGCGCCGTCATAGACGGAGAGTTCGAGCATTTTTGGATCGATCATGATGAATTTACACTCATCTGGCGTCAGCTTGCTCATCAGCGAAAGGATCATAGCATTGACCGCGACCGATTTACCCGAACCCGTCGTACCTGCGACCAGCATATGCGGCATCGCGGCCAGGTCCGTCACAAAAGGTTGCCCACCAATGTCTTCGCCCATGACGAGCGGAAGGCGCGCATCACTCTGCTGGAATTCTTCGCTTTCCAGCATATCGCGTAGCCAGACGGTCTCGCGCTTGCGGTTCGGCATTTCGACACCGAGCGCATTGCGTCCCGGCACAACGGCGATCCGCGCGGACTGCGCGCTCATATTGCGTGCAATGTCAGACGCGAGGTTGATCACGCGAGAGCTTTTGACGCCGGGCGCGGGTTCAAATTCGAACATCGTCACAACGGGACCCGGGCTGACATCGCCCATTTCGCCTTCGACGCCATAATCGCCGAGAACACGGTGCAGCTGATCGGACTGACGCGCCAGCATCGCATCATCGCGCACTGTGCTGCGCGGTGGCGGTGCTTTCAGCAGGTCAGGGGTGGGCAGGACGAAACCGTCCGCATCCGAGAAGTCAAATTCTGGCTGACGGCGCTTCGGCTTGGGAACGGGCTTCGCTTTCGCTTTTGGCTTGGGCGCTGGCTTGGGTTTTGTCTTTGGCGCAGGCTGAACTTTTTGGGTAGGTTCGGGTGCTTCATAAGTTGGCGCATCGGGAATCGTCCGCAGGCCGATCTCGCCGCTTTCGATCTCGGTTTCGTAATTCCGGCGGAATAGTTTGACGAGCCAAGCCGCGACAGCGTCGAGACTGACGCGGATATAGGCCCAGACCAACCCAACCGCATCAATGATGTCGATTACATCGCGCTTCACGATACCCAGATGACGCGCAAGACAGGTGCCGAACCCGAAGAACGTAATCAGGGCGATCACGCCCCCTGACAGAGGCACGTTGAAGCGGTCCAGCCCCGACTTCATGCCCAGATGCATCATATCCCCGAACCAGCCTCCAAGACCTGCGGCCATAGGCCAGCTTTGAGGGATTGGGAACGCTGACAAAGTTGCGCTGCCTAGCAATATGGCTCCGACACAAATCAGAACTTTCCCTGCCCGTTCTGACCGGGAGGAGACAGTCTTACGACGCCAGAAAAGACGACGCACGCCAGACCAGAAAACCAATCCACCCGCAATCAATCCGCCCAAGCCTATGGTCTGCATCATCAGATTGGCGAACCACGCGCCCGGAGCGCCGAGAATGTTCGACGTTCCGCCAACCCCCGCCGTGTCCATCGTGCCATCGAACGGGGAATAGGTGCCTTGCG
>JBCBGR010000094.1:0-8762 GCA_038526555.1 Pseudomonadota bacterium | reverse complement strand
AGGTTTTTGCCCCTTGACCACCCGTGGCCCCTCCAGAAAGACTGACCGTTGTGCGTTCATCAGACGTCTGATCTACGCCAGCGTCCACGAGTAATGGTGCTGCAACGACCACTGGCGCGCTGTTGTTTGAGTTATTGCTCCCGCCACAGGCGACTAATAGGAGCGCCAATGTGCTCAGGCCTGTTGTCGTGAGATATCGAGTCATCATGCTATTTTCCCCTTTCGCAATAAGGGCAGGGCTAAGCTCACAAACCTGTTATAAAGATTGCGGAAACATGTCCTAATGGACAGAAATCCGAAAGGTGGAGAAAAGATAATCTTTCATGCCCCTCTACGAATAGGGCGAGCGAGAGACATGGACGTCTCGGTCAGGACGGTCTAAGCGCCCCGCATGACAGAGCGCCTTCGCATAGCCTCGATTCAGCTCAACCCCGTCGTTGGCGATATTTGGGGAAATGAAGCCAAGATCGCTGAGGGCTATCAGCGGGCGAAAGAGGACGGCGCGGACATTGCTGTCTTTCCGGAATTGATGATCCTCGGCTACCCGCCAGAAGACCTCGTTTTGCGCCCAACGGTGGTGGAAGATTGCCGGAAAGCGTGTGAACGTCTGGCTGCTTTAACGGAAGACGGGCCAGCCCTGCTGACGACATCTCCATGGATAGAGCATGATAATCTCTACAATGCCGCGCTCTGGATGGAAGCGGGGGGTATCAAACATATACGGCTGAAACATCACCTGCCGAATTATGGGGTGTTTGACGAAGCCCGTGTCTTTTCACGCGGGCCTTTACCCGAACCAATCATCTTCAAAGGCATAATGCTGGGACTGCCCATTTGTGAAGATCTCTGGCAGCCAGGTGTTGCTGAGCATCTGGCAGAGCAGGGGGCGGAGATCATGCTCTCGCCGAACGGCTCGCCATGGCGCCGAACAGCGCATGTGGAACGGACCCAGGCTTTAGGCGCCACTGTTTTCAATCAAGGCCTGCCGCTGGTCTATGTGAACCAGATTGGCGGGCAGGATGAGTTGGTCTTTGATGGCTCCAGCTGGTCCATGACGGCGGATGGCACCATCGTTCAGGCGCTCAAAAGTTTTGTCGAAGACTATGATCTCGCGACCTGGGAGAAACAGGACGGTGGTTGGGTCTGCGTGTCTTCCAAGCAGGAAGAGCAGCTGTCTGGCTTGGAAGCGGACTGGCGGGCCTGCTGTCTCGGACTCGGCGACTATGTCAATAAGAACGGCTTTAAGCAGATCGTTCTCGGTCTTTCGGGAGGTGTGGACAGCGCCATCTGCGCGGCGATTGCCACAGACGCACTCGGCCCAGATCGCGTCTGGTGCGTCATGATGCCAAGCGAATATACCTCCTCTCACAGTCTGGAGGACGCCAAGGCGTGCGCAGAGCAGCTGGGTGTCCGTTACGACATCATTGCGATTAAGCCTGCCCGTGATGCGTTCACAGAAATGCTGGATCCGCTCTTTGAAGGTCTTGAACCCGACATCGCGGAAGAGAATATCCAGTCACGCATTCGCGGTCTGACACTCATGGCTTTATCCAACAAGTTTGGACCTATGTTGGTCACGACGGGGAATAAGAGCGAGATGGCCGTGGGGTACGCGACCATCTATGGCGACATGTCGGGAGGCTACAATCCTATCAAAGACCTCTACAAGACGGAAGTCTTCGCGCTGTGTAACTGGCGAAACGAGAACAATCCGGACGATATGCTCGGCGGCGATTATCCCATTCCAGAACGAATTATCACGAAACCACCGAGTGCGGAGCTTCGCGCTGATCAAAAGGACAGTGATAGTCTGCCTGATTATGACGTGCTTGACGATATTCTGAAGGGACTGATTGAGGAAGAGCTGCCTGTTGAAGCCATTGTGGGCCGCGGCCATTCCCGTGAAGATGTCACCAGAGTCCAGCGCTTGCTTTACATCGCCGAATATAAGAGACGGCAGGCACCACCCGGCGTGAAGATCGGTTCGAAGAATTTCGGCCGTGATCGTCGGTATCCGATCACCAATCGCTATCGCGACCGCTTCGATGACTAAAGACCAACAATTTTTAAGCGATAGATGCCAAGGATAACGAAAGTTACGGCAACAATATAAAACAGGACGCCACCAACGCACCATTTATGAAAAGTGCGGCTACCTTTTAAATTGCCAATGCCTGCGGGATTCATTTCAGCGGGTAGTATAACCTCCTGGTATGTCATGCTTATGCTCACACCAATTGACCAGAAGAACAGTGATGCACCAAAGCAAATCACCGCGATATTGTCTATGGTCAGACCGTCATAGATTAATGCGGCACCAACCAAGGCAGCGCCAGCAAAGCCTATAGCCACATACCATGGCGCAGAATGTAAATTTGGAAACATAACACAAGGGTAGTGATTAAATCGCTCAAAACAAGTTCAGCTAGTTTCCCTTGAAGTAAGAATTACCCTTATTATAGGCCCACCATGACTTCACGCGTCCGTTTCGCTCCCAGCCCGACTGGAAAACTCCACGTTGGCAATGTCCGCACCGCTTTGATGAACGTGCTCCACGCGCGTTCGACGGGCGGGACCTTTATCCTACGGATTGATGACACAGACTTGGAGCGGGGCACACAAGCCTATGAAGACGGCATTCGGGATGATCTCAACTGGCTTGGCTTGCATTGGCAGGAGACGTTCAGCCAGTCCAAACGCTTCAACCTCTATGATGAAGCGGCGGAAAAACTGAAAGATATGGGCCTGCTTTACCCGGCTTATGATACGGCGGAAGAGCTAGACCGTCAGCGCAAGCTGCAGGCCGTCAAAGGTAAGCCGCCGATCTATGATCGCCGTGCGCTTGACCTGACTGACGAACAAAAGGCCGCTTATGAAGCGGAAGGCCGAAAGCCGCACTGGCGCTTTAAACTGTCGGGAGAGACGGTGACTTGGGTTGATCTTGTCCGGGGTGAGCAGAGCATTGATACGGGTAGCATTAGCGACCCGGTCCTGATCCGCGGCGACGGCTCTTATCTCTACACACTCCCCAGTGTGGTGGATGATATCGACGCCAAGATTACCCATGTCATTCGCGGCGAAGACCATGTGACCAACTCCGGTGCGCAGATCGAGATTTTCCGCGCGCTTGGTGGAACGGAGCCGACCCTCGCACACACACCGCTGCTGGTCGATAAGGATGGTGGAAAGCTCTCCAAGCGTCTGGACAGTCTCTCCATGCAGCAGCTTCGAGAGCAGGGCTATGAGCCCTTGGCGATCCTGTCGCTGCTCGCTAAGATCGGCACCAGCGATCCCGTTGAAGAACGTTTCTCAATCAAGACGCTCGCAGACGAGTTTTCCTTCGACAAAATTGGCCGTGCGCCTGCGCGGTTTGATGATGATGAGCTGCGCGGTCTAAACGCGAAAATCCTGCATGAGACGCCTTATGCGCATGTGTCAGAGCGGCTGGAAGCTATGGGCATCGAAGGAGGCGAGGCCTTCTGGCTGGCTGTCCGGGATAATGTTGAAGTCGTTGACGATGCGGCGGGTTGGAACACGACGATTTACGCGCCCATGGCAGGTCTCATCGCCGATGACGATAAAGCGTTTTGCGATACGGCGGCGGAATTGCTTGCCGACGGGGATGAATGGTCAGACCTGATTCGCAAGCTCAAGGATAATACCGATCGCAAAGGAAAAGGCCTGTTCATGCCGCTGCGCAAAGCCCTGACAGGTCGTGAGCGTGGTCCGGAAATGGGACCGCTTCTAGCTTTGATCGGCGTAGAGCGTGCAAAAGCGCGGCTGCGCGGCGAAACGGCGTAATGACACATTCCGATCAGGCGCTTGCTCAACAGGGGCGAGAGTCGATCAAGGTCGGAAGCAAGAGCTTCTCGCTTGCCTCCAAAGTCCTCCCACCCGTCATCCGCGATGACGCCTCTATGCTCTATAGCTGGTGCCGCTATTGCGACGATGTCATTGACGGCCAGGAAATGGGTCATGGGCAGATCGCAGACTACCGCGACGGGCAAGCGGAGCGGTTGGAAGAGCTGCGTCGACTGACACAAGAAGCGCTCGAAGGACAGGCCCAAGACCCCATTTTTCAAGGTTTTTCCAAAGTCATGGAGCGAAACGAAATTCCCCATGCGCATGCTTTCGAGCTCCTCAAGGGCTTTGAAATGGACGCGGAAGAACGGGTCTATCGCTCGCTCGATGATATTCTGGATTACTCTTATCATGTCGCGGGCGTTGTTGGCGTCATGATGGCCATGATTATGGGCGCACGGGCGCCTGAAACACTGGATCGTGCGAGTGATCTCGGTTTAGCTTTTCAGCTCACCAATATTGCGCGTGATGTGATTGATGATGCGAAAGCGGACCGGGTGTTTGTGCCGCAAGACTTGCTAACGAAACACGGTGCACCGATTGAAGCCCCTTTGTTGGCTCAGAAAGAAAACTGGCCTACCGCGCATAAAGCAGCTGTTGATCTTCTCGATGTGGCAGAAGGCTATTATCAATCCGCGCGGACAGGAATCCGGGAGCTACCGTTTCGTTGCGCATGGGCGATTACGGCGGCACTGAAAGTTTACCGTGAAATTGGTGAAGTCTTGCGGCGTGACGGCCCTGACGCTTGGGAAGGCCGTGTCGGCGCGAGTTCGGGGCGTAAGGTGAGTTTGGCGTTGATGGCGGGAGGTCCGGCGATTACGCGTAAATCGGCAGAAGATTATCCGCGTGAGGGTTTTTATCAAAGGCCAAAGGTCTAACTGTCGTCCCGGACGAGGCCGTCAGGCCGATGATCCGGGATCTTGCGTTAAACAAATACGCCTGCATTATCGTAAGACGTAAGGTCCCGGCTCTTCGCTTCGCTCGGCCGGGATGACAGAAGCTTTGATCAGTTACGATCAAAGCGGACGCTTTGTTCAGCAGCTTTGAAGAGAGCCGCAGCCTTATGCTTGGTCTCGGCCCATTCATATTCAGGCGTTGAGTCCATCACGATCCCGGCACCCGCCCGGACGTGCAGCACATCATCTTTCACGATCCCGGTTCGCAGCGCGATCGCGGTGTCCATATCACCATTGGCACTGATATAACCGACGGCGCCAGCATAAATGCCGCGCTTTTCGTCTTCCAGCTCGTCAATGATTTCAATGGCGCGGACTTTGGGCGCGCCTGAGACAGTGCCTGCAGGGAAGCCTGCCATCAGCGCGTCGATGCAGTCCAGATCATCACGGATATTACCTTCGACATTGGAGACAATATGCATGACGTGGCTGTAGCGCTCGACAATGAAGCGTTCTGTCACGCGAACCGTACCCGCCTTGGCCACTCGACCCACATCATTGCGGCCCAGATCAAGAAGCATGAGATGTTCCGCCCGCTCTTTGGGGTCGGCTAGCAAACTGCGTTCATTTTCAAGGTCTTCAGCGCTTGTCTTACCGCGGGGGCGGGTTCCCGCGATAGGTCGTATGGTAACGACGCCATCACGCAAGCGCACCAGAATTTCGGGGCTGCTGCCAATGATCTGGTGATCATCAAAATCAAGAAAATAGAGAAACGGTGAGGGGTTCATCCGCCGTAGAGCGCGATAGAGCGCAAAGGGTGTGGAGACCATGGGCGCGGAGAGCCGCTGTCCGATGACAACCTGAAAGACATCGCCTGCGAGAATGTAATCGCGCGCCTTTTTGACACGTTCTGAGAACGCCGGAAGCTCAACCCCGATCTTGGCATCGATGGTGGGTATCGAAACGGTTGAGCTCGGTTGGGCAGGCGTTGGCCCATCCAGATCAGCCACCGTCGCTTCGATACGTTTGCGCGCGGTCGCGTAGTCGCCGTTTGGTGGGACGAGGGCCGCGACGATAATTTCCTGCTTGACCTGATCAAAGATACAGACGGTTCGAGGGCGCACCATGATCGCATCGGGTGTCCCGATGGGGTCCGGGTTAGGTTGCGCCAGCACTTCAACATGTCGGATCATGTCATAGCCGAGATACCCGAATAGCCCGGCTGTCATCGGCGGGAGGTCGTCCGGTAGGTCAAACTTGCAATCATCAATTAGGTGTCTGAGCGCGTCGAGCGGCTTTCCAGACATGCGGGACGAGGCGTTCCCGTTGATCGACAGTGCCGAAAAGTCACCATAGCTGCGCCAGATCAGGTCCGGATCAAAGCCAAAGAAAGAGAAGCGTCCGCGTTGTTCACCGCCTTGGACAGACTCAAACAGAAACGCGTAAGGCTTACCGAGCGCAGCCTTCATAAAGGCCGATACAGGCGTGTCGATATCAT
Source organism: Pseudomonadota bacterium (assembly GCA_038526555.1). Classification (GTDB taxonomy): domain Bacteria; phylum Pseudomonadota; class Alphaproteobacteria; order Caulobacterales; family Maricaulaceae; genus Litorimonas. The sequence continues at coordinate 2,507 of JBCBGR010000094.1, read as the reverse complement.
TAATCACCCGCGCATAGACAAGCTGCGGCTTGTCAGAGCGCTGGAATACGTCTTCGCTTGGGTGAAGATCAGGAAGCATAGTCGTGATGCTCAGTCGGATCTAACCCTCGGGTTCGAGGTTCAAAGCTGCACGAAGCTGATTGTCGAAGACGAGCTGATCTTTATCGGTCAGGATGGCTTGCTGATAGGCGCGGCTAATATCCAGTGCGATTTGCTCTGAAACCTGGTTCCGCACGATGTTCAGGAACTGACCGCTGATCCGCTCTGATTCAGACGAGATCGTCGTCAGTTCAGCGACTTCATACGTTCCGGGGACGCGACCTGCGCCGCGCGCAACTGTTCCCACGTCACCATCGAGCAGGCGGATAAGCACGGCGGGCGCAACATCCTGTGTCGGCGCCGCGCGCTGGATGGAGATTTGCGCGACACCTGTTCCTAATTCAGCAGCAATCGCTTCCAATGTTTCGCCCTCACGCAATCGGCGTTCGATCTCGACACCCTTATTGTTGAGTTCAACGGCAATTTGCTCGGATGTCCACATTGCTGCGGCTTCGTCGCGAACGTCTTCGAACGCTTCAGGGGCGGATGGGATTGTGTCAGTCACCCGGAAGATCGCCAAACCGCCATTCGAGCTTGGAATAATGTCCGATTCAAAACCAATGTCGCCTGTGAAAACAGCCTGTAGAAGTTGATCATCGGACGCGATACCTGGGATTGCATCGAATCCGTCCAGAACCATTCCGTCCTGGGTCCGACCTGTGCGGTCAATATAAGGGTAAGAGGAGAGGGGCAGCTCTAAGGCCTCTGCGATTTCCTCAATTGTACCACCCTCTAACAAACGATCATCAATCACTCGCTCATAGTCATTGATCCGACGCAGCGCTTCGCCTTGCAGGACTTGCTCGGTCAGTTCTTCGCGCATTTCTTCCATAACGGGGACGTCGGCGGGGTTGATGTCGCGAATATAGACCACTTCAAACGTCCCAAAACCCGTCGGTGCGACTTGGGCGGTTCCGAGTTCGGCTTCAAACGCGACACGCGAGCTTTCCGGGTTGATAAGTGCGTTTTCCTCGACATTGTTGAACAGGTCGGGGGATGGCAAGCCAAGTTCTTCCGCTACTGCCCCTGCATCTTCACCTGCACTCAGCCGCGCAGCAACACTGTCGGCAATTTCTTGTGTATCGACGGCTAGAACGGTGACGTTCCGTGTTTCCACCGATCCGATTTCTCCGGCTCCGAGCAGAGTTTCAAACCGTTCTTCCAATTGTTCTTCGGTGATTTCGATGTCTTGGCGGAAATCGAACGGTTCAATGCGAAGCATCAAGAAGCGGCGATATTCTGGGGCGGTGAAGCGGCCCTGATTATCGGTGATATAATTTTGGAGATCTTCGTCCGTCGGCTGAGGGAGTTCATCGAGTGCGGCCACACCATATTGTATCAGTTTCGCGCCCCGCGTTTCGTTGATGAATTGGTTGTAGCGCTGGGCATATTCGCTGGGGGCTTCAATGCCGCCCATAATCGCAGGGAGCGTCTGCCGTTCCGTAAGCGCGTTGCGAACATCCTGTTCAAAATCCGCTTCCGTCATCCGGTTGGCCGCGAGAATCCGCTGTAGCTGCTGACGATCAAATTCCTGGGTGATGGAGTTCTGAAACGCGTCGATTTCTTTAGCGAATTCCAGAATGTTTCGGTTGTTCACGCCGATCCCCAGATCGGTTGCGTCTTCAGAAATCGCGAGACGTTGGCTAAATTCAGCAATCAGCTGCTGCGGGATGCCCCTATCAAAAGCTTGTTGCGGCGTTAGGCCTTCACCATTTTCTTGCGCGAACTGGCGCATCTGGTCGTTAAAGCGGTCCAGAAACTCTTCACGCCCGACTTCAGAGTCGCCGACTTTGATAATCGCGTTACTGCTATTGGGAGAGAAAACGTCTTCAATCCCCCAGACGGCGAAGGCGAGGACCAGCATGCCGACCAGCACACCGACCAGTACGGCCTGAATCTTTGAAAACATGCCTTTGGGGCGATCATAAATATCATCTGACATAGGGCGTGCCTGTAGCAGACCGGGACCGTCCCGCAAGCGGTTGCGTTCAGTGCGCGGACGTTCCAAAGCGTTGGTTATGAAACAACTGATTGCCGCGAACTGGAAAATGAACGGAACGCCTGATTGGGGCGGAAAGGTGGCTCAGCTTAACGCGCTCATATCGAACCCGGATTGCGATATTCTGATCTGCCCACCGCATCCTCTAGTCGGGGCTTTGGCGAGTGCGGCGCAAGATACGTCTATCATGATTGGCGGTCAGGATTGTTCGCAAAACAGTGCAGGGGCCCATACAGGCGAGACAGACGCGGAGCTTTTGGCGAAGCTGAGCGCTAAATATGTCATTCTGGGGCATTCGGAGCGCAGGGCCATGGGTGAAACTGACGCGCTCATCAAAGCGAAGTCTGAAAGATCCCAAGACTGCGGACTCAGACCGATCATCTGCGTGGGTGAGAGCTTGGATCAGCGC